>CAYNIS010000001.1:0-39161 GCA_964397055.1 uncultured Rhodospirillaceae bacterium
GCTCCACATGCGGAGACTTGCGCTTGGCTGCGAACGCCTGTTGCTGCCGATGCCGGCAGAGAACCTGCTGGAGCGCGACCTCGAACGGGCGCTCGCGCGAACGGCAACGAACACGACTTTTTGCACCGCGAAGATCGTGCTGACGGCTGGTACCGGGCAGCGTGGCTACCGGCGTCCGGAAGCACCGGCGCCGACGATCCAGATGGCGGTGTTCGACGGCCAGCCGGCCAGTTCGGTCAGGATCGCCGTTTCTTCCTCACCCGCTGCCGGGCTGGGGCCGCCGCGGCGCGCGCGCATGACCCGGACCCACCGGCCCTCGCCGAGGATCAGGACCGCCGCGACGACATCCGGTGCGGTTTCCATCTGGTGAGCGGCAAAGGCTAGGAACTGATCGCTGGCCTGGGTGACGCTGACCTGCCCGCGGCGCAAGGCGACGGTCGCCGGCCCCAGCCCGCTGGCCGGCGCGAAATGCCGCGAGAGATCCTCGGCCACGACCCCGGAGAGCCGGGTAAGCTCGGCCGATGCCTCGGTCACCAGGACCTCGCTCTCAACCCGGTAGATCCACCAGGAAACGCCACCGCCGGCGGCGGTCAGAAGGCTGAGCAGGAGGATCGTTCTCAAGAACCGCAGCATGCGTGTCGGGTCCCCGGGGGCATGTCCGATCAGCGAAGACTGTCAGTAGAGGAGAAGCTGATCGCCCATCCGCTCGAACTCCAGGCGCATGTCATCGCCCTGGAACGGGATGATTTCAGGCATCTGCAGCCGGATGACGGCGTCGAACAGCTCGCGGCTGGTGCGGATCATCTCCACGAGTTCCGTCGAGAGCCTCACCGTTTCCAGCGTGTTCTCCGCGACGGCGAGGTTGCGCCGGGTTTCCGCCAACGCCTCGGCCACCTGATCGCGCTGCTGTTCCAGGTGATTGCGGTAGAGGCCGGCGGTTTCCAAGGTCAGGGTCTGGGTCTCGTAATTCCCCTCCAGCGTGCGCCGGCGGCCCTGATTGGTCTCATTGCGCATCAGCTCGAGCGTCTCGGTGATGTTGGTCCGGGTGTCCTGGACCAGGGTGTCGAGCCGCACCAGGAGCTCTTCCTCGATATGCTTGATGAAGTCCACCTGGGTGCGCTCGGCAATCCGGATCAGGATGACGCTCATGCCGTAGTAGCGCCGGGTCGCCGCGGTGTCGTTCTCGGCCGCCTCCATCAGCTCGCCGAGCAGGGTCAGCACTTCCCCGATCGAGCTGTAGACGATGGTCATTTCGATGATGTCGTCGCCGACTGCGGAGACCGAGAGCGTGTCCATCTGCGCTTCGGTCAGCGGTATGCCGGTTTCGACCAGGAGTTTCTGGGCACGCACCCGTGCCGCTGCCGCATCCTCGTCGAGCACGGTTCGGCGGGCCTGGGCCCGGGTGATCTTGGCATCGATCTGCCCGGCACGGCTGGGCTTGAGCACGCGTTCCTCGCGCAGCCCGCCGATCTCCCGGTCGACCTTGTCGCGTTCCGCCTCGAGGGCCCGCATGCTGCGCCAGGCGGCGGTCGCCTTCGACACGCCCAGGAGCTCGACCGCCTGATAGATCAGGGTGTCGACATCGTCCTGGTTGTCGGCCCGGTCCCGCCGGAAGAAGGCACTTTCGGGCAGGTCGCGCCGTTCCTCGGCAAGTGTGTCGAGGGAGTCGAGCTTCTCGAAGATCGCTTCGATATCGGTCTCTTCGGGCTCGGCCCCGCCGAGAAAGCGCTGCCAGAAACTGTCCTGGGCGGCTGCCGGCGCCGCTACGATTAGGAGGAGGCAGGCAAGACCGGTAAAGAGGACCTTGCGCATCGTGCCTGCGGCCATGGTCAGCTTCCCTCCGACGCCCTCTGCGGTGCCGCTTCCGTCTGTTCCGCCCTACCTTCATGCACCACCAATTGTGGCGGCACACGGGTCGGGTCGCTGTCGGCGATCAGGCCTTCCCCACCCGGTGGCGGCAGCTGTGGCCGGTCGGCATCGATGCCGCCCTGGCTTGGCTGGGAGAAAACCGTCTTCAGGATATCCATGAAGTAGTTGACGAGGCCTTCCTTGTGATCGTGCGGCAGTTCGGAAATGCGCGCGCGGTTGGCCTCGTGCTCCAGGCGGCGCTCGGCCAGGAGTTCGGCCAGCCGCTCGTAGAGGACCGGGCGTTCCTGCAGCATCGGAGCCAAGTGCTCGCGGCTGAGTTCGAACACCACGAGTTCGGTTGCCGCGGTCACCGTCGCGCGCCGCGGCTCGCCGGTCAGGAACGACATCTCGCCGAAGATCTCGCCCGGGCGGAAGCGCGCCACCCGGCGGTCGCCGACCCCCGCCACATGGATGTTCACGTAAGCCAGGCCCTGGGCCACCAGGAACAGGCTCGACCCGGTCGCCCCTTCCTCGACGATCGGTTCGCCGACCTGGGCGATGCGCATGATCGCCCCGTTGGCGAGGCGCTCGCACTCGTCGTTGGTCAGCGGGGCGAACAGTTCGGACGACCGGATCATCGCCTTGGCGGAGGCGACGCGGCCGATATCGGCTTCCTGAAGCGGGCCCTTGATGTCCGCGCCCGACGGCTCCAGGCCGGCCATCGCCATGTGGTGCCAGACCCGCTCCGACAACTCGTCGCGCAACTGGCCCTCGCGCTGGGGATTCCGGGTCCAGATCGTCACCTGGTAGTTGATCGAGCCCTTGTCGACCTGATGGATGCGGATGCGCGGTTCCGGCGTGTCGGTTTCGATCTCGCAGTCGAGGGCGGCGGCGCGCAGCAGGAGCTTGGCACGGTTCGGCGGCACCCGGCCGGAGATCGAGAAGGTCAGCTGAACCGGGAAGAACTGGCCGTCCTGAGCGAGGAAGGTGATCGACAGGTTGGCAAGGGTCGCATTGGGCACCACCAGCGTCATGCCGTCCCGGCTGACCAGACGGGTCGCGCGCCAGTAGACCTGATCGACGCGGCCCCAGATCGGCGGCCGGCCCATCAGCCCGTATTGCAGCCAGGTGCCCGGCTTGATGTTGTTTTCGAGATTGAGGATCGAGCCCGCGAAGAAGTCGCGCAGCGGCGCCTGCAGCACCATGCCGAGGACCACGGCGATGACACCGGATGTCGCGAGAATGCCGGTGACCGGAAGCTGGAGCACATCGGACGCGACGAACAGCGCGACCAGCGCGTAGACGAGCATGGCGAGTGCATCGGCGACGATACCGCGCCCGGGCTTGCCGGCACTGATCGCCCACAGGTCCGCGATCGCGCGGATGCCGATCCCGATGACCCAGCCGACGGACGCCCACCAGAAGGTGTGAACGCCGATCAGAAGCCGCTGGTAGAAGGGGACCGTCGGGTCCTGGAGGGCGACGTACCAGTCGACCAGCAGGGTCAGCCCGGTGATCGCCACGAACACCGGGACCGCCATCGTCGCCAGGCGCTGCAGCGGCGGGTTGATGCGCCTGCCGAGCACGGCGATCGGCACGCTCGCCACGATCAGCACAATCCCGAGGGTCAAGTCATCCACGACGTCTCACCATTTCAGAACGCGGTTCTTAACAACCGGCGTCGCCCCTGTTGTCGTGAGCGCGTATGCTAGCATCGCCCAGCGCAAGAGGGAAACCGGCCCCGCCCGAGGGGTCCAGTCAGCCGATTCCAGGAGTTCATGGTCCGATGTCGCGTGCCGAGGCAATCGCCCGATCCACCCGCTATTTCGACGACGGCGGCTTCGTCGACGATCTTGGCCGCCGTGTCGGCTATCGCACGGAAAGCCAGGAGCAGGGCCGCGACGACCAGATGCACGCCTATCTGACCGACGAGATCGGCCAGCAGCTGAAGCGCCTGGGCGGCGACTGGCGCCTCCTCGACAATCCGGAACCCGGTCGGCCGCCCTTCCTGATCGGCTGGCGGCACGAGGCCGACGGCATCCCGACCGTGCTCACCTACGGCCATGGCGACGTTGTGCGCGGCTATGACGACCAGTGGCGCGCCGGGGCCGGTCCGTGGCGGGTCGAAATCGACGGCGAGCGCCTCTACGGCCGCGGCACCGCGGACAACAAGGGCCAGCACCTGATCAACCTCAGGTCGCTGGAAAGTGTCTTGGAGACGCGCGGCAAGCTCGGCTTCAACCTCAAGGTCCTGATCGAGATGGGGGAGGAGACCGGCTCGCCGGGCCTCGCCGCCGTCGCCCAGGCCGAACAGGAAGCGCTGGCCGCCGACGTCCTGATCGCGTCCGATGGGCCGCGACTGGCCGCCGACAAGCCGACCCTGTTCCTCGGCGCCCGGGGCGTCACCGGCTTCGACCTCGTCTGCAACCTGCGTGACGGGGCGCACCATTCCGGCAACTGGGGCGGGCTGCTGCCCAACCCGGGAATCATTCTCGCCAATGCCATCGCGTCGATCGTCGACGGTCGTGGCGTGATCCAGGTCCCCGGGCTCAGGCCGCCGCCGGTGCCGGAGACGGTCAAGGCCGCACTCGCCCCGCTGACCGTCGGCGAGGGGGAGGACATGCCGGAGATCGATCCCGACTGGGGCGAGCCCGGCCTGACCCCGCCGGAAAGGGTGTTCGCTTGGAACAGCTTCGAGGTCCTGGCGTTCAAGACCGGCAACCCGGAACGCCCCGCCAATGCGATCCCGCCGACCGCGTCGGCCCGCTGCCAGATCCGCTTTGTGGTCGGTTCCGACTGGGCGAACTTCACGACCCACATCCGCGACCATCTCGACAAGCACGGTTTCCCGATGGTCGAGGTCCGCGGCACCGGCGATCCGGTGATGCACGCGACCCGGCTCGACCCCGCCGACCCCTGGGTCCGCTTCGCCGCGGCGTCGATCGTCGACACCACCGACAAGGCGCCGGCAATCCTGCCCAACCTCGGCGGGTCGCTGCCCAACGACGTGTTCGCGTCGATCATCGGCATGCCGACGGTGTGGGTCCCGCATTCCTACGCCGGCTGCTCCCAGCACGCCCCGGACGAGCACATCCTGATGCCGGTCGCCCGCCAGTCCCTGGAAATCATGACCGGCCTGTTCTGGGATCTCGGCGAACATGGCTGGCCGCCGGGGGCGACACACGCGCGGTGACGGAAACCGACGAGAGCCGGTCCGTGTCACGCATGAGCGGACGCCGGGTCGCCGTGCGGGGTGTCGCCATCGGTGAGCGAGGTGAGCTCGAAGTCGTGAAGGATCGCGAACGCGCAGGGCACCAGGATCAGGACCAGGAAGGTCGAGGACGCGATCCCGAAGGCCAGTGAGGTTACCAGCGGCACCAGGACCTGGGCCTGCAACGATTGTTCGAACATCAGCGGCGCGATCCCGGCGATCGTGGTCAGGGAGGTCAGCAGCACGGCGCGGAACCGGTCGCGGCTGGCCTGGCGTGCCGCCGCGTCGATCTCCATCCCCTCGCCGGCGCGGATCTTGAGGAAGGTGACGAGCAGGATCGAGTCGTTGACCACGACGCCGGAGAGAGAGACGAAGCCCAGCATCGACGGCATCGAAAGATCGAGCCCCATGATCAGGTGGCCCCAGATCACGCCGATGAAGGCGGCGGGGATCGACACCATCACGATGATCGGCTCGACATAGCTGCGGAACTGGAAGCTCAACAGCAGGAAGATGCCGATGATGCCCAGGCCGAAGCCCTGCACCATGCTGGCAAAGGTCGTTGCCTGCTCGGCCGACTCCCCCTCCAGGCCGAAGCGCACGGCCGGATAGCGGGACTGCAGCTCCGGCAGTGCTATGCGCGTCACATCGCCCAGGATCTCGTTGGTGTTGGCGATCGCCGTGTCGACGTCGCCGGAGATGGTGACCGCCCGTTCGCCGTCGATGCGGGTCAACTGGGAGAAGCCGCGTGCGGTCTCGATCGACGCAACGGACGCAAGTGGCACCATCGACCCGTCGGCGAGGCTGATGGTGAAGCGGTCGAGATCGCCCAGGTCCTGATCGTCCCCGGACAGCTGGACGTCGATCTCGAAGCTCTCGGTGCCGTCCTGGATTTCGGACGCGGTGTCGCCGAAAAACGCGGCCCGGAGTTGGCGGGCGACCTGATTGCCGTCGAGACCGAGAGCGAGTGCCCCGTCCTCGAGACGGACACGGATTTCCTGCTTGCCGGGGCGCAGGTCGTCCCGCAGGTCGACGACGCCGGCATACCGGCCGAAGGCCGCCAGGAGCTCCGTGGACGCGGCCTTCAGCTCACCCAGGTCGTCGCCGGTCAGGCGGATCTCGATGGCCTGACCGGCGGGGCCCAGGGCGGGTTCCTTGAACGCCAATGACTGGGCGTCGGAGATGACGCCTGTTTCCGTCCGCCAGAGGTTGAGGACGTCATCGACGCGGGCGTTGCGTTCCTCCGCGGGCAGAAGATCGACGCTGACGGTCGCCAAGTGGGCACCGCTTTCGCCGGCATCCTGGTTGACGCCGTATTGCACGAATACGTTTTCCACCAACCGTCGGCCGCCTGGCTGATCGGGCGTGAAGGCATCGTCGACGCGCTTCAGCGCTTCCGTGATCCGGGTCACCGACGCCTCCGTGCGCTCGAAGGGGGTGCCCGCCGGCAGTATGATGCGGGCCTGGACGACATCGCCGTCGAGATCGGGAAACGCCTGGAACTTCAGGACCCCGCCGATCACCATGGCGACCGACAAGAGGAACACCATCACCGTGGCGCCGACGGTCAGATAGCGTTGACCGACGGCCGCATCGACGAAGCGGCCCAGCCGCTCCTCCCGCTGGCGTTCGAACCAGTGTTCGAAGCGCTGTCGCCAGCTGCCTTCGGCCGGCGCTTCTCCGCCGCCATGGCTCAAATGGTTGGGCAGGATCAGGAAGGCCTCGATCAGGCTGACCGCCAGGGTGATGATCAGGACCACCGGCACGACCTGGAGGACCCGGCCGATGTCGCCCTCCAGGAACGCCAGCGGGCCGAACACGCAGACCGACGTGGCGAAGGAGGAGAAGACCCCGGGCAGAACCTCGGTCGTGCCGTCGACCGCAGCCTTCAGCGCAGGTTTTCCGCGTTGCCGATGGGCGCCGATGTTCTCCGTGATGACGATCGCGTCGTCCATCATCAGGCCGATCGCGATCAGGAGGCCGACCATCGTCAGCATGTTGATCGAGTAGTCGATCGCCAGAAGGATGAAGAGCGAGCCGAGGAACGAGGCCGGCAGCCCCATGGTCACCCAGAAGGCATCGCGCAGGGAGAAGAACAGCCAGAGGACGGCGAAGGCGAGCAGCAGCCCCTGCCAGGCGTTCCGCAACAGCATGGTCAGGCGGTCCTCGACCACCGCCGCCATGTCGTTGGTGAGAGCGAGCCGGATGGAGGACGGCGCCCGCTCCCGCTCTGCCTCCAGGAACCGGTGCACGCCCGCGCGCACGATCAGGGTGTCCTCGCCATCGGCCTTGTCGACGGTGATCAGGGCCGCCCGCTCGCCGTTGAAGCGGACCCGCTCCTCCTCGACCTCGAACGTGTCGGTGATCGTTGCGATCTCGCCCAGGCGCAGCGGGGCGCCGGTGGCGCCACCCAGGATCGCGAGATCCTCGTAGGCGGCCACACCCATCCGCTCGCCGGCATAGCGGATCGTGATGTCACGGTCGCCGGTTTCGATCACCCCGCCGGGGATGTCGACATTCTGGCTGGAGACCAGCTGGGCGACCCGATCGACGTCCAGCCGGTAGCGGCGCAAGGCCGCGGCATCGAGCGCGATGCGGATCTGACGGTCGGAAAAACCGTTGAGCGTGGCCTGGGAGATCTCCGGCAGACGCAAGAGGCGGGTGCGGAAGTCCTCGGCATAGACCTTGAGGTCGGTTGCCGGCATCGGCCCGTTGATCGCGATCGAGATGACCTGGCTCATCGGCTCCATCGACCGGACCGTCACCTCCTCGACGAGGTCCGGGAAATCCGTGATCGCCTCGACCTCGGTCCTGACCTCCGACGTCGAGGCCTGGAGGTCGGCGCCGGAGACCAGGTCGATCGTGGTGACCGCAATCCCCTCCCGCGCGATGCAGGTGATCTCGGAAAAGTCGGAGAGGCCGTCGATCGCATCCTCGATCCTCGTGCAGATCGCCTCCTCGACCTTTTCCGGGGATGCGCCCGGGTAGACGATGCTCACCTGGACCTTGTCCGTGGAGAATTCCGGGAACGTCGCCCGCTCCAGGCTCGGTGCCGCCATCAGTCCGATCGCGAAGAAGAACAGGAGCAGGAGGTTGGCTGCCGTCGGATGGCTGGCGAAGTAGCCGATCATGGCCGTACCCCGTCGCCGGCCGCCGCGGCCATCGACTGTTCCAGCAGCGTGTCGGTCTCCGGTTCCAGCAACATGCCGTCGATCGCCGGCACCAGGTCGGACACGATCACCCGGTTGCCGGCTTCGACGGTTCCCGTGACCACGGCGAAGTCGTCCTGGCTGAGCAGCACGGCGACCTCCCGTCGTTCCAGCCGATCCTCGCCATTTGCCACGTAGAGCCAGTCGCGACCGTCCTCGCTGCGGTGGAGCGCGGCCCGCGGGACCACAAGCTGGCCTTCGATCGCGTTGCCGCGGACCTCGACCTCGACGAACAGGTTCTTGACCAAAGGCGGGCGCTGGCCGGGTACGACTTGCGTGTAGGGCTCGTCGACCGCCACGACCATGCCGATCGTGCGCGTTTCCGGATCGACCTGTTCGGTCACGCGGTCGACGCGCGCGTCCCAGCGGACGACGCGGCCTGATAGTCGGTACTGTATCTCCGCGGAGAGTCCGAGCCGTTCGATCATGCGGTCAGGGTTGCGGGTGCCCGGCTGGCCCTGGGCCGGGCCGCCATGGGCGCGATTGAGAAGGTCGAGAAACGGCCCGAAGTCCGACGCCGAGAGCTGCGTCGTCACCTCCGCCACGTCGATGCCGTCGATCTGGCCCAGCTGGTCGCCGATCCGCACATAGCGGCCGACCTCGACCCCGGCGGCGGCGACCCGCCCGTCGAAGGGGGCGCGGATTTCCGTGCGCTGCCGATCCACGCGGGCCTGTTCCAGGCGGGCCTCGGCCTGTGCGCGGTTGGCGACCAAGACGGCGCGCTGGGCCGGCAGCAGGCGTGCTTGGTTCTCCAGGTCCTGGACCCGTTGACGCTGCCCCAGCGTTGCGGTTTCCGCGGCGTCGACGGCGACTTCGCTGACCGTTCCCCGGGACCGCAAGTCGCGCTGGCGTTCGAGGTCGCTTTCGGAAAGGGCGAGGGCGCGCGCCTCGATCTCGGTCTGCACGGCCAGGTTCTCCTCCTGGACGTCCAGCTCGTCGAGCTGGGCATCAAGGGCGGTCAGTTCCGCCTCGATCTGGGCAATCGCGAGGTCGTAGTCGGTCGGGTCGATGACCAGCAGGGTCTGGCCTCGCTCGACCCGGCGGCCGCGTTCGAACAGCGGCTCGCGGTCGACCACCGTGCCGGCGACCTGGGCGACCGCGTCCCAGATCCGCCCCGGCTCGACAAAGCCGTAGCCGGTGATGCGCGGCGTCACCGTCGTCGGCGCCAGGGTGATCGTCCGCACAGGGGTCGCCTGCTCGACGGCGGGGGCCTTCACCGCCGCCGGCCGGTTGAGTGCCAGGGCGGCGATCACCGCGATCCCGATCAGGATCGGCGGCAGCGCCAGCCACTTTCTCGGCCGCTTCCCGGGCTCGGCCGATCCGGAGGGCGCCGCGCCCGGTCCGCCCTGCCGTTCGCTCTCCGCGCCCCCCTGCCCGGTCGTGTGGCGCGCCCCATCGTCCGAGCTTGCCGCGTCCGCCGTGCCCTGGTTCATCTGATGCACCCCTGCCGGTCCCCCGATGGCTTCGTGTCAGAATGGACCAATCGCCCCCGGTCCGTCGCCGGATTAGAGCATCGCGGCGCAAAAGCGAACGGGCCGTCCGCATCTGCGAACGGCCCGCCGTAGGGCACTTGTCGATTGCAGGGTGTCGTCAACGGCGCATGCGCGCGGCCTCGACCCATTCGTCCCACTCGCTGCCGTAGCCGTCATAGGTGATGAAGCAGCGGCCTTGGTTGTCCGGTCCCTTGAGGACGCGGCCGGCATACCATTCGCCGCGCCACAGGATCTCAATGCCCCCGCCCGGGCACGCAGCCTTGGACGCGCCGGCGCTGGCCTGGCGCAGTCGGTCGGATGTCACCCATTCGTCCCAACTGGAATCGTAGCCGTCATAGGTGACATAGCAGCGGCCCTCGCTGTCCGGACCCTTGGTGACCTGGCCGGCATACCAGCTCGACTGCCAGAAGATCTGGGCGGGCCCGAGCGTGCAGGCCGCAGCCGGCAGGGTCTGTGCCAGGAACACGACGGCGAACACCGCAGTCGCCCGAACGAGAAAGCGGATCAAAGACATCGGCCGTGGTCTCCTTGCTGCTTGGTCTTGCGGGGGGAATGGCGAGGTCAGGCGTGTTCCAGGCCGCCGACAAGCTTGCGCTTCGGCTTCGAGGGGCCCGGCGGCTGGGTGAAGTCCGGCGGGGCTTTGCCCTCCGGCCGGCTCTGGACCTCGTGATGGATGACGACCGGGCCGTAGGCCTGGCCATGCTTGTTGCGCGGGCGCGTGACCTCGATGTAGGCGGTCCCCGGATCCTCGAACTGACGATCCAGATCGCCGTTCTGGGCGATCTCGCGCATGGCGGCCTCGACCTCCGGCATCCGTCCGATCCCGTCGCCCAGGCGGACGACGTTTGGCGGCGCCCCGTAGTGGGCCTGGAAGTCGGCGAAGTCGACGTCCCGGGTGACGATGGTCATCGCGTGCTCGGCCGCGTACTGCCAGATCTTGTCGTCCTTGGCGTTCTGCATGCCCAGATGGGCCACGCTCTTGGCGAGCGGGAACCCGTCTTTGCGCATCCGGTCGACCAGCTTGTAGGAGATATTGGCGTCGAACAGCAGCGGCACGTCGGTCAGGACCGGTTTCGACGACGCTGCCGGCTGGTTCTGGGCCGCCCGCTTCTTCGCCCCGTGCTTCTTGCTCACGCCGCAGCCCCCTCATCGGGGCCGCGCTCGACGAAGAGGCGCACGGCGTCCAGATCCTCGACCTCCAGCATCGGGAAGTCGGAGAGGATCTCCTCATCCGTCATGCCGTCCTCGATCCAGGACCGGATGTCGCCGACGGTGATGCGCAGATCGCGGATGATCGGCTGGCCGGACCGCTTGCCCGTCTCGCGCCGAATCCGGCCCAGAAGCTCGGTCTCACGATCGCTCAACGCCAGGCTCCCTCACCGGTCTTCGTGGAGGTGGTGCTTGCGGGCACCCCGGAACCGGCGCCACAGTGGCGCCAACACCTCAACAAATGATCAACGGGAGGATCAACCGCATGGACTTCAGCCGGCCGGCCCATATCCAGAAGACCCTGGACGAGCTAGACGCCTTCATCGAGGCGGAGATCAAGCCGCTCGAAAACCAGGACGACAACATCCGCTTCTTCGACCACCGTCGCGAATGGGCACGTACCGATTTCGAGAACGGCGGCGTGCCCCGCGCCGATTGGGAAGAGCTTCTGCGGGAAATGAAGCGGAGGGCGGACAAGGCGGGCTTCCTGCGCCTTGCCCTGCCGAAGGCGATCGGCGGGCAGGACTGCGGCCATCTCGCCATGGCGATGATTCGCGAACATCTGGCGATGAAGGGGCTCGGCCTCCATAACGACCTCCAGAACGAAAGCTCGATCGTCGGCAATTTCCCGGTCGCCCACATGCTGATGGAGTTCGGCACGAAGGAGCAGAAGGAACGCTTCCTGGAGCCGATGATCACCGGCAAGGACCGGCTCGCCTTCGGGTTGACCGAACCGGATCACGGCTCCGACGCCACGTGGCTCGAGACCACCGCGGTGAAGCAGGGCGGCGACTGGGTGATCAACGGGGCGAAGCGCTGGAACTCGGGCATGCACTCGGCGACCGTCGACCTGGTCTTCGCGCGGACCTCCGGCAAGCCGGGCGACGCCGACGGCATCACCTGCTTCGTCGTGCCGACCGACGCCCCGGGCTTCAAGGTCGAGTTCATGTGGTGGACGTTCAACATGCCGTCCGACCATGCCGAGGTGACCCTGAACAACGTGAAGGTGCCGGGTGACGCGATCCTCGGGCCGGAAGGGCAGGGCCTCGCCGTCGCCCGCTGCTTCGTCCACGAGAACCGCATCCGCCAGGGCGCTTCGGGGGTCGGGGTCGCCCAGTACTGCATCAACGAAAGTGTCGACTACGCCCGCCGCCGGGCCCCGTTCGGCAAGCCGCTCGCCCAGAACCAGGCGATCCAGTGGCCGCTGTCGGAAATGCATACGGAGTGCGAGATGGTCCGCAACCTCGTCTACAAGACCGCGTGGATGATGGACCAGGAGCACTACATGGGGGTATCCGACATGGTCTCCATGTGCAACTACCGGGGCAACCGTCTCGCCTGCGATGCGTCGGACCTCGCGATCCAGGTCCATGGCGGCATCGGTTACTCCCGGCACAAGCCGTTCGAGCACATCTACCGCCACCATCGGCGCTATCGCATCACCGAGGGGTCGGAGGAGATCCAGATCCGCAATGTCGCCGGGCATCTGTTCGGCTTCATCGGCGCCAACCGCCGGCCGATCGACAAGGCCGCCGAATAGTCGGCCGATCGACAAGGCCGCCGAATAGTCGGCCGATCGACAAGGCCGCCGAACAGTCGGCCGGGCGACCGCAGGGACGAGAGGTTCGGGCATGCGCGAGATCGCGATCGACGAGGGGGCCCCGGACCTCCCGGCCCTGGTCGCCGAGGTCGAGGGATCGGGCGAGGAGATCGTCCTGACCCGAGCGGGCCAGCCGGCCGTCCGGCTGGTTCCGGCGGAGCCCTTGTCTGCGGAAGCGGCGCGGCGCGCGCGGATGCGGCGTATCCTCGAGCTCCAGGACAAGCTCGCCGAGGAGCACCCGGAGTCGACAGTGCCAATCAGTTGGGAGGAACTGAAGGCGGACATGGAGGCAAGCCGTTAGCATGGCCCATGTGCTGGACGCATCGGCCGGTGTGGCCCTGATCGCTCCCAGCCAGCGGACAGCCGCGGCTGTTACCTTTGCATCCACGAACCTCGAAGACGTCATCGCTCCGTCGCTCTTCCGATTGGAAGTGCGGCATGCGTTGCTGCGGCTCGAGCGGCGACAGCCAAGCTTGGCGGGGACCTTTCGAGCCGGTCTGGCAGCAGTCGAGCAGCTCATCTCGTTTCGGGGCGCGCCGAACGAAAGAGACCTCAACAGGTACTATCACAGGGCTCAAGTCACCGGCCTCAGCGTCTATGATGCGGCCTACCTGGACCTCGCCCTTGTCGAGGGGGCGTCGTTGGTTTCCCGCGACGCCCGCCTCCTTCGTGCAGCTCTCGCGCACGGGGTTGCCCTCGTCGACCTCAGTTAGCCGAGCGGCCCGTAGGTGACGATGGTCATGTCGGCCCCTTCCTTGCGGATCGGGATCAGCGCCTGATAGGCGTCGGACGTGTACCAGGCGTCGATCGCTTCCAGGCTCGGGAACTGGAACACCGCCGCCAACTGGTGGTCGACTTCCCCCGACAGGGCCTTGGTGGCCTGGCCGCGGGCGAGTGGCTGGGCGCCATGGGGCGCCATCGTGTCCCCCACCTTGCTGATGTATTCCTGCAGCTTCTCGGGATTCTTGACGGTGATGCGCGCGATCATGAAGGCGGTCATCGGCTGTTCTCCTTTCGGTTCGGACGCTTGCCGTGTTGTGTCCATGAATGTACAAAACACGGCACGGGGATTTTGTCCAGACCTGAACATTTAGGGGAGCCGGCATGGGCCGCCCGCCCAAATTCGATCGGGACCAGGCCGTCGGTCAGGTGATGCAGGCGCTGTGGTCGAACGGCTACGAGGCTTGCTCGGTCAAGGCGGTGTCGGAGAAGCTCGGCATCACCCGGTCGAGCTACTATCACGCCTTCGGTTGTCGGGAGGCGCTGTTCCGGGAGGCGCTGGACCGCTATCTCGCGATCAGCCCGGACCGGTGCCTTGCCGCTGTACCCGGGTCGGCTGGCGTGCGTGCGCACCTGACCGCCATGTTCCGGGAGATTTGCCGGATGCGCGCGGCCGATCCGGAGCAGCGTGGCTGCCTCGCCGTCAACAGCCTCGCGGAGCTGGTCGGCAGCCATCCGGTGCTGGGGCCGGAACTGGAAGCCGCGTTCGGCGCCAACATCGCCCGTATCCGCGGCTTGCTGGCACAAGCCGCCCGGGACGGGGAGATCCCGGCTGAGGTCGACCTGGATGCCAAGGCATTGGCGGTGAAGAACCTGCTGGTCGGTCTCAACGTGATGTCGAAGCTGGTCCGCGACGAGGATGCGCTGTGGGCGCTCGCCCGGGAGACGCTTGCCGGCCTCGGCCTTTATGCCGAATAGGCGGGTTGCGCGCGGATCAGGCGCGGCGTCCGGGTGAGGAGGGCCAGGAACACCGCCGCACAGGCGAAGCTGTAGGCGCTGGCGATGCGGAGCTGGGTTTCGATGGCCACGCCCGTATCCAGGCCCCAGCCCATCAGCCCGGGGGCGACCCCGGTCGAGAACACCATGACCGCCACCGTCACCGAGCGGATGGCCCCCAGGTGCCGGGTGCCGTAAAGCTCGGCCCACAAGGCGCCGAGGATCGTCGACATCGCCCCGCCGGTGACCGCCGCCACCGCCATGAAGGCGGGCACGACCCAGGGCTCTCTGCCGTAGGAGAGGAAGAGCAGGGCAGCCGCCATCGGCAGGAGGTAGGGCGGCAGCAGGCGCCCGGCACCGAAGCGGTCGATCGCCCAGCCGGCGACTAGCGACGTTGCGACGGAGCCCACCGAATAGATCGGGAAGCTGGCGGCGATCAGGGCGAGATCCCAGCCGCGCGTTTCCATCAGATGGGCCTGGTGGAAGATGATCCCGGTCAGGATGAAGGGCGGCGCCATCAGCCCGGGCAACAGGGCATAGAACAGCGGATCGCGCAGCACCTCCCCCCGCGTCCACTGGTGAGCCGCCAGGGCCATTCCCCCACCGTCGTCGCCTGTGGCCGTGGGAACCCGCTCGACCGAGAGCAGGCGGTAGGCGAGCGGGAGCGACACCAGGCAGAGGAAGCCGGCCACCAGACCCCAGGTTTCCCGCCAGCCGACCAGCGCCATCAGGGTCACGCCGGTGATCGGGAACAGCGCCTCCCCCGCCGGGAAGCCGAGCGCGGCGATCGCCACCGCCCGGCCGCGTTCGGCATCGAACCAGCGGCCCATGGCGGTGAAGGTGAGGTGGGAGCACATGCCCTGGCCGAACATGCGCAGGCCATAGATCGCGACGACCAGCACCACCGCCGACGTCACCGTCGCCATCAGGACCGCCATCGCGGCGAGGGCGGCGAGCACGAGGGCGGTCAGGAGGTTGAGGCGCACATGGTCGGCGGTCTTGCCCAGCCACACCAGGCTCGCGGCACTGGCGAGTGTGCCGATCGTGTAGAGCCCGCCGTACTCGCCGTGGCTCAGGTCGAACTCGGCGCGCAGTTCCGCCCCGAACAGGGAGATGAAGAAGGTCTGCCCGAAGGAGGACGAGAAGGCGAGCAGGAAGCCCGCCCCGAGCCAGCGCGCGTTCTCCTTCAGGAACCCGAAGCTGAGCATCTAGAAGTGCATCTCGATGATGGACTTGTTCCGGGCCCGGGCCTCGGCCGTCACCGGGACGACGGCCTTCGGGTCCAGCGGCAGCTTGAGGCCCGGGACTGGCGGATAGACGCCGGGCTGGAGGTCCGGGAAGCGCACCGTGCGCCTGTCGCCGACATGAAGGCCGGTCAGTTGCGGGTCCAGGAATTCGTGCACCCTGTCATGGGCCGGCGAGCGCTTGATCAGGACGAAGTTGGACCAGGAATTGTCGCCGCCGTCGTCCTTCGGCTTGATGTGGTGGACCGAGTAGTCCTGCGGTACCTCGCCCCGCCGCATCTGGCGGATCTGCTTGTTGGTGAAGCCGTATTGGCGCAAGGCGTCGTGGTTGTCGTAGGCGAGGGCGGAGATCCAGCGGTCGCGCTCGTTCGGGAAGTGGGTCGCGATCCTCGAATAGCTGTCGCGGTCGCGGCGGGCATAGACGAAGTCCTTGATCGCCACCCCGGGCACATCGCCGGCGAACGCCGCCTCGTCCGCCGCCGTCGGCATGACGGGCTCGCCCTTGCCGCCGAACGGCAGGTCGGCGGGTGTCCCGTCCTTCTTCTTCTTGTTCTTCTTCCAGACGCGCCGCTTATGGCCCATGTCGGAGACCTTCCGCAGGGATTCGGTTCGACCAAGCCCGCCCGACCAAGCCCGCCCGACCAAGCCCATCGGCCTAGAGCATTTTCCAGCCGGACGGTATCGGCCCGGCGGTTCGCAAAAACGCTCAGATTCAATTGGTTGGCGCGCGTTCCGAACCGCGATGTGGGTCCACATCGCTGGAACATGCGCTAGCCGATCACGCCTTCCATCATGGCGCGGAAGCGGGGCAGAAGATGCGCCATCAAATAGGACGCGATCGCCTCGTCGGTCAGGTCGACCTCGACATCGTTGTCGAGCAGGCGGACACGGATCCCCCTGGCATGGCCGTCAGTACCCGCCTCGGCCGGCTTGATCTCGACCCCCTCGCGCAGCTGCTCGCCGGCGAGCTCCAGGACCACGCGCGACAGCGGATCCTCGCGCAGTTCCGACGGATTCTGGCGCAGCTCCTCCACCCCCTTGATCGTGCGCGGCAGGTGGATCGCGATCGGGTGATCGCGCACCACCTCCTCCCGCGCCCGGCCCGCCACTTCCAGGATCAGGCTGCGCAGCACCTCCGGCTCGTGCAACTCGACCTCGATCAGGTCGCGGACATGGGTGATGAAGCGGTCGGTCAGCTCCGCCTTCAAGGACAGGATCGCGTCACGCACCGCCAGGCGCAGCGCCTCCTCCGCCGAGCGCTGCTGGCGCTCCGCGGTAGTGCGCGCGTCGGCGACGATGCGGTCGGCTTCCTCCCGCGCGGCCTGGATCAGGCCGTCGGCCTCACCCCTGGCCTGGGCCAGCAGCTGGTTCGCCTCCGCCCGCCCGGCGTCGATGCCCTGGGCGCGCAGGCGGTCGATCAGGCCCTGGACGCCGGCCTGGGTCGGCCGGCCGTCCTCCGCCTTGTCGGCACTCGCCTCCATCGACATCAGCCGCCCCCGGCGGCCGGGATGGAGCCGGCGACGACCAGCGCGAAGACGAAGGCGAAGACCGAGAAGCCCTCGACGATCGCGGCCGGGGCGATCGACAGGCCGAAGATCTCCGGCTTGTTCTTCGACGCGTGGATCGCCGACGCACAGCAGTCGCCCTGCTTCATCGCGCTGACCAGCAACGCCAGGCCGGCGAACAGGCCGACCGCGAACAGCGCCGGGCCGTTGGTGACGGTGACCTCCCGCAGCAGCGCGAACATGATCACGATGCCGTAGATGGTCTGGGACGACGGCATGGCCGAGACCGCGATGTAGCGGCCGTAGCCGCCCTCGGTCTCAAGCATGGCGCCGGCGGCCGCCTGGCCCGCGCGGGCGCAGCCGATCGCACTTCCGATGGCTCCCAGCGCCATGGCGCCGTAGATGCCGATCCAGCCTAGGCCGATGATGACGGGTTCCAGGGTTCGACCTCCTTCTTCGAAAACGGTCGGAAGGCGAAACCCTCCTCCCCGACACTCCAGTTGAAGAACTCGATCACGTTGAGCCGAAGCCCATGCACGACACCCGACATGATGGCGAGCGCGAAGTTGATGGCATGGCCGACGACCAGCGTCAAAAGCGCAATCAGGATGCCGAGGCCGGGCAGGTTCGCCGCCGCCTCCGCCGCCAGATTGTTGAAGGTGATCGCGAGCGACGCCGAGGCGAGGCCGAGCGCGAACAGGCGCAGGTAGGAGAGGACGTCGCCGAACGCCGCCGACAGGCCGGCCAGCGCCATGACCCCGTCGATGGTGCGCCAGACCCAGCCCATCGGTGTCTTCGCCGGGAACGGCCGGGCCGAGGAGAAGACGACGATCAGACCGAAGCCGGCGATCATCAGCGGCCAGCCGAGGGTTTCGAGGGCGGCGCCCCAGCCGGTCCAGGCGGCGACGATCGCGGCCCCGCCGGCGAGCACCGAGATCCATCCGACCGGGGCCAGCGCCCGCGGGTGCGGGTAGCGGCGCCAGGCGGTCAGCGCGTTGGCGATCGCAACATGGCTGAGGCCGACGGCAAGCGCGATCGTCATCATCAGATCGAAATTGTTCATGTCGATGATGGCGAGCCGGCCGAGCAGGCTCTCCGGCGGGGGAGAGATGCCGAAATAGCTGCCGACCAGGACCCCCCAGGCGACCGATGCGACGACGATCGACCGCGCCATGGTCGCGACCCGGTGGCCCGCCCGGCTCGACGCCAGCTTGCCCCAGCTCATCGCGACGACCAGGCCGAGGACGGCGGCATAGCCGGCGTCGGACATGATCATCGCGAAGAACGGCACGAAGGAGAGGTAGAGCGGGACCGAGGGGTCGACCTCCCGGTAGCCGGGCATCGAGTAGAACTTGACGACCTCCTCGCCGCCGGCGAACACCTCCGGGTTGCGCAGCAGGGTCGGCGGATTGTCGTCGTCCTCTATGTCCTCGATCATGAGGGCGAGGCCGCGGCTGTCGGCGAAGCGGTGGAGCTCGTCCAGGGCATCCTCCCCGACCCAGCCGCGCACGGCGAACACCTGCCCGTCGTTGTAGGCGTGGTCGGCGGCGGCCCTGCGCTGCTCGGTATCCTCCACCCTGGCCAGGGTGGCGGCGAGGAGATAGCACCAGCGGGTGAGGCCGAGGCGCCGATCGGCCAGATCCTCGAGCTCGATCACGATGTTCTCGGCCTCTGCCTCCAGCTCGCCCAGCGGCTGGCTGCCGGTATGGGTGCGGCCGACCGGCATGCCCGTCGGCTCGTCCTCCGCGAGGGCCACCACGTAGATGTGCCGGCTATCCTCGGCGACGACCTCCCAGGCGACCTCCTCGATCGGCGGCATCTTGCGCATCTGGTAGCGCGGCACCCGATAGAACCACAGGCGCAGGCCCCTCAGTTCCTCGACCGGCGGGAAGTAGAAGTAGCCCCAGGGCTTGAGCGCCGCGATCCTGACGTTGAGGAAGTCGAGCTTCTGGGTCAGGTCCTCGATCCGGTCCTTCAGGGTCAGCGCCTCGCGCGTCACCGTCGCCGCCTCGAAGAAGCTTGCATCCTTCACCTGGCGGCGGTTGCCACGCGCCTGCAAGAGATACTGGAGCGCCTTGTAGGCGTCGGTCTGGGTGCGGCCCGGCAGGTTCTGGGCATCGTCGTCGGCATTGGCGAGGTCGACGAGATGCAGGGAGCCGAGGCGCTGCAGGTCCTCCAGCACGAACTCGGATTCGGCGGAAACACCGAACAGGGTGGCCTTCTTGAGGTCGATGATCGCCATGTCCGCCCCTCCGCCTAGCGCTGCCAGTCGCCATAGCCGGGCGGCTCGCCCGCGACCCGCGGCGACGCCACGGCGGCTACCGCCTCGGCGCGGGCCTTCTCGTGCCGGGCCTTGGACAGCTTGGAGCGGACGACGGCCGCCTTCTCCGCATCGGAAAGCGCGATCCGGATGCGGCGGATGTTCTCCTTCGCCTGCGGGATCAGGACCTTGTCGAACAGGTTGACGCGCTGCGTCGTCTTCAGGACCGCGACGTCCAGCAGCCGCTTGCGCTCGACCTGCAGGTCCCTCAGCAGGTGCAGGCGGATCACCGCCTCCATGATGTCGACCAGCTTGTCGACCCAGTGCGGCTTGGCGAACAGGGAATAGGGCAGGCGCGCCAGCCGCACCTCTTCCAGCACGGGAAGGCGCACGCCCAGGTGGTTCGCCTCCCCGAGCACGACCTCCTCGATGCGGACCAGGCCGGACAGTTCGACCCCGGTATAGGCCAGCATGGGCAGGGTCGCCTCGATCCGGCGTGTCTCCTCCGCGATCTTCTCGGTCGTATCGTTGAGGGCGCGCTTCTCGGCGTTGGCCTCCGCCATCAGCTGTTCGCGCTTCAGCTCCAGCGACGGAAGGTAGCGCCGGAACATGGAAAGGCTGCGCTTCTCCCGCGCGAGCCCCGCCTTGTTCAGCGCTACCTTGTTGCCGCCCGCCATGTCGCCTGCTCCGCCCTGGCGCCGTTCAGGATGCCGCTGTGGCGGCGGGTTCCGCCCCGGCGGTGGCCGTCTTCTTCGGGAAGAAGCGGTCGACCAGCGACTGACGCATCAGAAGCTCCTCCGGCTCGAAGCACTCGGCCATGGTCGCCCAGGCGAGGTCGAGGGCGGCCTCGAGCGGCATCGAGACATCTATGCGCATGAAGCGTTCCCGGAAAAGTGCGCCGAACTTCAACAGTTTCTCGTCGAGGGCGGAAAGCTCGAACGCCATGGCCTGCTTCGACTCCGCCTCGCGCGCGCCGGCGTAGAACCGGATCATGGTGTTCATGACCTGGCTGTGGTCCTCGCGCGTGACCTTGCCGATGACATGCTGCTTCAGCCGGGAGAGCGACCCGAACGGGTCGATCACGCTGTCGTGCAGATAGAACTGTCCCTCGGTGATGTAGCCGGTGTTGTCCGGCACCGGGTGGGTGACGTCGTCGCCCGGCATGGTCGTCACCGAGAGGATGGTGATCGACCCCGCCCCCCGGAAATCGCAGGCCTTTTCATAGCGTTGCGCGAGCTGGGTATAGAGGTCGCCCATGTAGCCGCGGTTGGACGGCACCCGGTCCATGGCGATGCCGATTTCCTTCATGGCGTCGGCATAGGCGGTCATGTCGGTCATCAGGACCAGGACGCGCTTGCCCTCGTCGACGGCGAAGCGTTCGGCGACCGCAAGGGCGAGGTCGGGGACGATCAGGCGTTCGACGATCGGGTCGGAGGCGAGGTTGACGAACATCACCGTGCGGCCGAACACGCCCTCGTCCTCGAAGGTCGTGCGGAAGAAGTGATAGTCGTCGAAAATCAGGCCGAGGCCGGCGAAGACCACGACGTCGGCATCCGCCTGGATGCCGATGCGCGACAAGAGTTGGTTGAACGGCTCCCCGGCGATCGAGAAGATCGGGATCTTCTGACTTTCGACCAGACTGTTGAACAGGTCGATCATCGGCACCTTGGTGTGGATCATCTTGGACGGCATCACGCGCATCATCGGGTTGACCGGCGGGCCGTTGAGGTTGACCCGCGGCGCGTGGTCGAGAGCCGGGCCGCCGTCGATCGGCTCGCCTGAACCGCGGAAGATGCGGCCGAGGATGTCGGGCGTGTAGACCGCCTGCATCAGCTCGCCGGTGAAGCGCACGGCGGCCCCGGTGGACAGCCCCCGGCCGCCGTCGAACACCTGGAGGGAGACGACGTCGCCGTCGATCTGGATGACGCGGGCGAGGCTTTCCTCCCCCTCGATCTTGGTGACGATCGCCAGTTCGCCGAAGGTGACATCCCGGGCGCGCACCCGCATGATGTCGCCGACAATGCCGAGAACCTGGGTGTGGTTGACCTTGAGAAGGCTCATCGGCGGGTCCCCTCCTGAGCAGGGTGGGTCGGCATGGGCTGTGGCCGGCGGCATCGCTGACGCACCGCAGCATTAGGCGAGCCGGCCCGACTGTGCAAGACGATGGGAGGCTGCCGGTCGGCCCGGGTCCGCCTCACGGCGACACGGGATGAGGATTTCGAGCGGCGCCCGGACGGGGTGCCGGATGCCAGGCGCGCCGGGAGAGCGCGCACAACCTTGGGAGGAACAGGATGGGCAAGTTCGAGAAGATTGCGGTCAAGCCGATCGCCGGGGCCCTGGGGGCGGAGATCGAGGGCGTCGACCTCGCCCGGCCGATGGACAACTCCACCGCCGAGGAGGTCCATCGCGCCTTCCTCGACCACGCTGTGATCTTCTTCCGCGACCAGGACCTGACCCCCGACCAGCACAAGGCATTCGGCAGGCAGTTCGGCGAGCTGGTTGCCCACCCCTACCTCAAGGCCCTCGACGGCCATCCGGAGATCATCGAGATCGTCAAGGAGGCTGAGGAGGTCGGCAAGTTCAACTTCGGCGGTGTCTGGCATTCCGACATGACCTACGTCGCCGAACCGCCGCTCGGCTCGGTGCTCTACGCCAAGGACGTCCCGCCCTATGGCGGCGACACCCTGTGGACGTCCATGTACCTCGCCTACGAGACGCTGTCGGACGGCATGAAGGCCCTGCTCGAGGGGCTGGTCGCGCAGCATACCGGCGGCACCCGCTACGGCGCGGCCGGCCATTTCGCCAAGGACGGCGACTACAAGTCGATGCAGATCAACAACACCTCGGACGCCGACCACCTGGTCGAGCACCCGCTGGTCCGCACCCATCCGGAGACCCGCCGCAAGGCGCTTTACGTCAACCCGAACTTCACGGTCGGCATCAAGGGCCTGACCGAGGCGGAGGCGAAGCCGATCCTCCAGTTCCTCTTCGACCACTCGGTCCGGCCGGAATTCACCTGCCGGTTCCGCTGGACGAAGAACGCCATCGCTTTCTGGGACAATCGCTGCACCCAGCATTTCGCCCTCAACGACTACGACGGCTTCCGCCGCCACATGCACCGGATCACGGTTGCCGGCGACCGCCCGTTCTGATCGGACCGCCGGTTCCGCTCGGAACCTGCCGGGCCCGGGCCTTGCGGCCAGGGTCCCGGCAGGCCTCCGAACGGTTCAGCGCAGGACCGTGCCGAGAAGGATGGCGAAGAACGCCGGGGTCGCGATCAGCGCGAAATAGAAGGGGACAACCGGCCCAAGCGCGATCGTGCCCAGCAGAAGGGCGACCACCGCGATCAACAGGGATGCGATCAGCATAAGCGTCTTCGGCTCGATTCCCCCCATCTCCTCGTGGGGATCGGCAACCTCGGCGGGTGTGCCCGCTGCGGTGGTCGGGGTCGCGGGATCGGCGGTGTCGCTGGTCATGGTCGAAAGTGTCCTAAAAAAAAAGTCGGGTAGTCGGCAGGTCGGGTCCGGGGCGGCGACCGGCCGCCCGCAGGTTTCCGCACCTCGCCACAGCGCTCGTTAAGATTCGGCAAACGATATCCAGGCGATTGTCCGTCTTCCGGTTGCGGCCGGACGCGGCCCCTTGCGCGCGGCTCCGGACCGTGATCTCAAGGCCCGGGAGGGTGCTGCCCCCGAACGAGTTGCCGCTGCCCGCGCTTTTCGCAGGACCGAGACGATGGCCGACAGCAACCGCTACTACATGCTGATTGCGAGCCTGCCGGCGCTGACCCTGTCGTTCGAAGCGCCGCGCCCGCCGATCAGCCGGCCCCGGCTGGAGGCACGGTTGAACCAGCTGGCGCCGGCGGACCTCGCCGTCATCCAGGAGATGGAGACGTTCCTGCGCTGGGCCCGCCAGACCGGCGAAAGCAGCGATGCGGCGGTCAACGCCCACTATGCGGCGCTTCTGGCCTCCAGCGCCAACGCCTTCCTGACCGAGATCGTATCCTATCGCATGGACATGCGGACCCTGATCGCGGCGTTGCGCCGGCGGGCGCGCGGGCTTGGGCCGCCTGGCCCTGCCGATGGCTGGCGATCCCAATGGGTGCGGGCGATCCGCCAGAACTGGACCCAGCCGGATTTTCGATTGGCCCCGGTGTTTCCGATCCTGCCCGAGCTCGCCCGCCTGTTGCGCGAGGGCGACAGCGTCGGCCTCGACCGCGCGATCCTGCGAGCGGTCTGGGATCGTCTTTCGCAGATGGAGCCGCGCGACCCGTTCTCGTTCGAGGCGATCCTGATCTACTTGTGCAAATGGGACGTGGTCGACCGCTCGGCCGCCTATGACGGAACGGCGGCGTCCCTTCGCTTCACCCAGCTCGTCGAGGAGGCATTGGAAGGCCATGTCGCACACGTCGCCTGAGGTCGGGCCGGGCAGCGGCCCCGACGGTGGGGTTGTCGCTTCCGCCGCGTCGACACCGTCCCCGGGCCACAACGAGGCCGGGGCGGAGGGTGTCGACGCCCGCGTGGTGTCGGTGCGCGACAGCCTGATCAAGCTCGAAAGCCTCGGCGGCCCGATCATGAAGAACGAGGTCGCGTACATCGCCGTCGGCGAGGAGCGGCTGAAGGCCGAGGTCCTGCGCGTCGAGGGGGCTCAGGCCGACGCCCAGGTGTTCGAGGATACGCGCGGCGTCTCGGTCGGCGACACCGTCGACCTGACCGGGGAAATGCTGTCGGTGGCACTTGGCCCGGGCCTGCTCGGCCAGGTCTTCGACGGCCTCCAGAACCCGCTCCAGGTGCTCGCCCAGAACCACGGCTACTTCCTGCCGCGCGGCGTCTATGCGCCGCCGCTCGACCCGGCCCACAAATGGGCGTTCACGCCGGTCGTGCGCGTCGGCGACAGACTGGATGCCGGCGACGTGATCGGGACGGTCGCGGAAGGGCGCTTCACCCACAAGATCATGGTGCCGTTCGACGAGCCCGGCCCGGTCGAGATCACCTGGGTCCAGGCCGGCCCGGTGACGATCGAGGAGCCGGTCGCCCGCATCCTGGACAGTCGCGGCCACACGCGCACGCTGACCATGGTCCAGCGCTGGCCGGTGCGCCGGCCGCTGCCGGATGTGATGACCCGCCGGCGGCTGGCGGAGCGGCAATACCCGTCGAAGCCGCTGACCACGACGATTCGCCTGATCGACACCTTCTTCCCGATCGCCGAGGGCGGGACCGCCTGCATCCCGGGGCCGTTCGGCGCCGGCAAGACGGTCCTGCAGGGTCTGATCGCGCGCTATTCCTCCGCCGACATCGTCATCGTCGTGGCCTGCGGGGAACGTGCCGGCGAGGTCGTCGAGACCATCACCGAGTTCCCGCGCCTGGATGACCCGCGCACCGGCGGCACGCTGATGGACCGCACGATCATCGTCTGCAACACCTCGGCGATGCCGGTCGCCGCGCGCGAGGCGTCGATCTACACCGGTGTCACCATCGGCGAATACTACCGCCAGATGGGCTACTCGGTGCTGCTCCTGGCCGACAGCACGTCGCGCTGGGCCCAGGCGATGCGCGAGACCTCCGGCCGCATGGAGGAAATCCCCGGCGAGGAGGCGTTCCCGGCCTATCTCGACAGTGCCATCAAGAGCCTCTACGAGCGTGCCGGGGTGCTGAAGACCCGGGAGTCGACCGGCAGTCTCACCCTCATCGGGACGGTCTCGCCGGCCGGCGGCAATTTCGAGGAACCGGTGACCCAGTCGACGCTGGCGACGGTCAAGGCGTTCCTGGCCCTGTCCTACGACCGCGCCTACAAGCGCTTCTATCCGGCGATCGACCCCCTGATCTCCTGGTCGCGCTACCTCGAACAGCTCAAGCCGCATTTCGAGGCGGAGGTGGAGGACGGCTGGACCGATCGGGTGAAGCGCCTTGCCGGGCTCCTGCAGCAGGGTGACACGATCGGCCGCATGATGCAGGTGACGGGCGAGGAGGGCATCAGCCTGGAGGATTTCATCACCCTCCAGCGCGCGACCCTGGTCGACATGGCGTTCCTGCAGCAGGACGCCTTCGACGCCGTGGATGCCACCGTGCCGATGGCACGCCAAAGGGAGATGCTGTTGCTGCTCGACGAGGTCCTGCAGCGCCCGTTGCCCTATGACGACAAGGATGCCGTCCGCGACGCGTTCACCCGTCTCACCAACCTTATGAAGAACCTGAACTATGCCGCCAGCGGCACCGGCGAGTACCAGGACCTGATCGGTCAGGTGAAGACCGTTTGGTGAGCCGCCGTCCGCTGCCCGCCGGCCGCGCTATTGCGCCGGTTCGGCCAGGCGCGCCTGCACTTCCGCGCATTCCGGCTGCGACAGCGAGCGGATGCACGGCCGGTCGATGGTGAAGAAGCCGCGACCCTGCGCATTGCGCGTGAAGGAGATGCGGCTGACATAGGTCAACAGCGGCTCCGGCGAGGTCGTCAGTTCGATCCAGCGCTGGACCGGCATGTAGCGGGCCGCGATCTCGGTCCGGCTGCGGTCGGCGACACTCTGGTCGGAGAGATAGAAGACCAGGGTCGCGGCAAAGGCGATGATGCCGGCGGCGGCGAGGCCGATGCCGGCGTTCAGGATGGCCTCTCCCTTGTCGCGATAGGGGGCCATCGCTGCCCCGGCCACGCACTGGTGCTGGCGCTCGCCGGAGGCCGGCTGCCCCTCCGGCAGGACCACGCTGGAATAGGCCCCGCCGAAACTGCGCTTCACTTCCATGACCCGGCGCGTCATCGGCACCACGCAGACCACCTGCGGGTCGGCGTCGATCGCCTCCATCGCCGACTTGATGTACGACTTGCCGGGGCCGCCCTCGTGCACCTCGAACAGCCAGCCGCCGTCGAACTTGCGGACATGCCACCAGCAGACGTCGTAGTTGGCGAAGCGCTGGTCGATGAAGGCTTTGGCGAAGCTGACGGCGTCCTTGCGCTTGGTCGTGCCGTCGAGGAAGTCGATGACCGCGCGGTAGGGCTTCTCCTCGATCCCGCTGACCTGGTGGATGGCCGCCGCCTGGCGCATCTCGGCCGATGCGAGGACGTCGTGGCCGGTTTCCCCGGCGTCGGCCGCTTCGTCCGCGGTCTCGGCCGCGGCGGTCTCGAGCGGCACGGGCGGCTTGAAGCCACCTGTCTCGCGGTCGTCTCTGGGGCGTTTCCGCCGGCGCCAGAACATGGGCCGTCAGCTTTCCGATCCAACGGGGACGTCTGATAGGCGATCGTCCGGCATCAGGGCGAAAAGTTCGGTTAACGGCACTTATTCTTCGGTGGTGTCGTCGGACCCGTCGAGGATCCCGGACAGGACCCGGCCGAAATAGCGGGCGCCCGGTGCCGCCGGTGGCGCTCCGGCCGCCGCCGCCGGACCCGGCTCGACACCAGGACCCCGATCCGACGGGCGGGTCGGCTGGGTCGGGTTCACCGGTGCCGGGTCCGCCCGCTCCGCGCGCGCGGCCTGCTCTGCGTTGGCCGCGTCGAGCTTGGCGATGCGGACGTCGTCATCCTCGTCGTCGATCAGCTCATAGACGGTGACCATCGGGCGCAGGATGATGAACAGGGAGGTGCGGCCGACCGACCGGTCCGACGCCCCGATCCGCCACAGTCCGAACGGCGCATTGCGTCCTTCGGAAATGGTGGTGGTCGACAGCCCGCCCAGGATCACGGTCTCGCCGGCCGGCACGCGGACCAGGTCGGTCAGGTTCTGGGTCAACGTCGACGGCGGTTCGCCGACGATTTCCGGCAGCGGGTTCTCGCTCTCCAGGGATTCGTTGTCGAGTTCAAGGTCGATGGTGACCAGTTCCGTATCGGCATCGAAGCGCGGCGTCAGCGTGATCCTCAGGCTGACCGTGACCTCGTCGAACTCCGTGACGATATCGGTTCCCGAATCCTGACCGCGATCGACGATGGTCTCGCGCACGATCGGGAAGGTGCGGCCGGATTCGATCGTCGCCTGTTGCCCGGAGAGCGTGCGCACCTCGATGTTCTGTTCGATGTCGGTCCGGCCGAACGACGACAGGAACTGGATCGCCCCGGTGACGTTGAGAGCGGCTTCGGTTCCGAAAAGGCCGACCCCGGACCGCAGCAGGTTGGTCAGGATCTGCTGGCTGTCGAGCTGGGTCAGCGTGCCGTCGCCGGCGCCGGTGATCTGGTTGCCGGTCTGGATGGTCGCGGCGAACTGGTCGAAATCGAACCCGCGCTGGTCGTTGTCGTCGAGGGTGACGGAGACGAGGGCCACCTGGATCGCGATTTCCGAGAAGTTCTCGCCCACCCGGCGCAGGTAGGGTCGGATGATCTCCTCGTTCTGGGGTGGGCGCGCGGAATAGTAGACGACCGAGCCGTTGACGCTTTCGACCAGGTCCTCGGCACCGAAACCGGCCAGTTCCTCCGCCACCTCTTTAAGTATTTCCGGGTTCTGCGGCAGGGTTACGAGGTATCGTTCCTGGGCCGACAGGAACAAGGCATCGGCGTCCCACCAGTAGGCTAGGCCCATCGTCTTGTTGAGCTTGGTCATGAGACCGCCGAGCGTGCCTTCGAACCGGCGGAACGGCACGGTCTGGTTGCGCAGGGCGAGGTCGTCTTCGGAATCGCCGGACAGGGTGTTGTTGCGGTCGAAGTGGAAGGCGACCGGAATGCCCTGGTCCTCGAGGATCAGCGTCAATTCGTCGAGGTCGATGCGTGCCGCGGGCAGGCGCAGGATGATTTCCTGCTCGGCGACGTCCGGCGGCAGTTCGCCGCGCACCCTCTGCACCACGAACAGGTCGGCCGGCAGCGGCACCCGTCGAAGGCCCGCCCGGGTCGAAAACTGTGCCGCGGTCTGCTCAAGGACGATCTCGGCACGCGGCGGCTCCTGGTCCGGCAGGGGCTCCGCACAGCCCGCCGCGACCAGACACAAGGCGATGCTAGTTCTGCGTGCAGCCGCCCATGCGCTGGAGAACCCCGCTGAAACGCAAGGCTGCCGCTTCGGGCACGATGAAGGGCTCATCAACCTCGGGATCGTAGAAGAGAACCTTGCCGTCGCCGACGCATCCCCGAAGAGTGGACAGAGAAAGCCGTTCCTCAAGACGCTCACGGCTCAACGCCTCCGCTCGGCTCAAGAGCTGCCCGCCTTCGGTTTCCAGACGACGAATGAGGTCCTGCTTAGCAGCGTCGACATCCCTGGACCAGGGCTTTTCCCCGGCAAGCCGACGGCGTTCGTCTATGGCGCGGCGGTCGATTGCTTGACGGACACGGGTCTCCATTTGGCGAATGCGGTTTTCGAGGCCGAGCAGTGCTTCGAGAACGCGGGCGGCGCGCTCCTCCTCTATCTGGTCCTCGCTCGGGCCCTGGCTGATCGGCAGGGAAGCCCCCCGGACCGCATGGCCGGCGTCGGTCGTCGCCAGCGCCTGCGAGCCGATGACCGCGGCCACGACCAGCGCCGCGACCGCCGCGAGCGACGTCGTTCCCGGCCGCGTCATTGTCCGGTCCCGATGTAGCGGTCCACCGCATCGGCCGCCGCAGGCCGGGCAGCCGTGGCCTCGGCTTCGGCCGTCCGCCGCCTGCCGTTGCCGTCCTCGCAGCGGCCCAGGCGGCGCACGTCCTCGTTGACGAGGGCGGCTTCGCGGCCGTCGACGAAGAACACCTCCGACAGGTCGTTGGCGGCTTCCACCGTGAACATCGCCTGACCGTCGACACAGCCCCGGAACACGCCGACCGCGAGCCGCTCTGCCAGCGCCTCCCGGCGCCGGACCTCGACCGGGGTCAGAACCTCGCCCGTGGCAGAGGACATGCGCTCGATGATCTCGCTCGCGGTCTGGTCGATGTCCCGCATCCACGGGCGTTCGGAGCGCACGCGCTCGGCTTCCAGGCGCGCCCGTTCGTCGATCGCCGCGCGCAACGTCTCTTCCAGGCGACGCAGCCGTGCATCCAACTGAATGATCCGCACCAGAACCGGATCGTCCTTCGGGTCGAACGGGCGCGGATCGAACTGGGCATGGGCCGGCAGGCCGCCGAGGAAGGCCGCGGTCATGGCGCCGAGAACGAACGCAACGATGGCGATCTTCGCCGTGCCCGAAGCATCGCGGATTCGGTGCGTTGGCAAGAAGGCATCGATCTTGAGCATGGCGAGCCGGGCCCTTCCGCCCCTGAATTGCGATCGTTGTGAGGTCGGTTCGTGCGACCGGCGTCGGTCGGTCGGATAGGCCCCGCCGGCCGCCGGTGAATTCGGTTTCCGGCGAGGATCCTACACATCAACCGTTAACGAGAACGGGCATAGACTGTGCCTCGTCTGATTGGGCCGCGGCGATGCTTCAGGTGCACGCCAGCCCGGGCCGTTGCCGCTGGCGGCGGCCTTGCGAGAAGAGGTCCATCGGCATGCCTGCCTTCATGGTCAGACTGCGCGCGGCCGGCCGGGTGAAAGAGCTCGAGCTCAACGCCCAGAACCCCGAGGTTGCCAAGCGGATGGCGCGCCGCTTCGGCTCCGTCATCTCGGTGAACAAGAAGGAACGCAAGCACACCGGCGGCGGCCTTCACCAGTCCGAGCGCTACATCTTCCTGTGGCGGGTCTCGACCATGCTCGCCTCCAAGGTCGGGACGACCGAAGCCCTGCGGCTCATTCGCGACAGTTTCTCGGGCCGGATCGGTGCCTGTGCCGCGGGTCTCCTGGAGCGTGTCGAGGCCGGGGCCGACCTGCCGACGGCGATTTCCGACGACACCCGCAACTTCCCGGGTGCGATCGGCATGATCATCAAGGTGGGCGCCCAGACCGGCCAGACCTGGCGGGCCCTGCAGCGCGCGGCGGAGTTCGAGCACAAGCTGCAGGAAGCCAAGAAGGGGTCGTCGAAGGGTATCGCGACCGCCGTCGCTTCCTTCGTTCTGGCCGCCTGCCTGATGATCTTCTCCTCCTTCTATATCGGGCCGAAGGTCGCTTCCATGCAGCTTGTCCAGGCCGGCGGCGGAACCCAGGTCCTCGCCATCTTCGACCAGGTGGCGTTCTGGGGCGGCACGGTGATGACCTTGTGCGTGGTCATGCTGTTCGGCCTGATGTGGCTCGCCACCGTCGGGCGCCGGCTGATGCCGCTGGCGGCGGACGCGATCATCCTGCGCATCCCGTTCTACAGCGAACTGGTGCTGGCCCAGGACAACTACGTGAACATGCACCGCATGTCGCTTCTGGTCCGTTCCGGCGTGCGCATGGAAGACGCGCTGAAGACATCCTTCGAATCCTGCCGTCCCGGGCTGATCAAGGAGGATTTCCGGCGCGCACTCGATGCCATCCGGCTCGGCCGCAAATGGGCGGCGTCCATGCATCTCCTGCACCCGACCGATCGTGCCGCCCTGATGCTGGCGTCGGACCGCGATCAGATCGCCCAGAACCTCGACAACATCGGCTCCCAGTACGAGAGCATCTATATCGAGCGGGTGGCGATGTTCACGCCGATCATGACGGTCGCGGCAGCGTTGTCGATCACGGTCGCGGGCCTGGTCCTGTTCGGCCAGGCGGTGCTGCCGATGCTCGAAGCTTCCGCCGGTATCCTTGCCCAGAATTGAGATGCCGGTTAACCAAAAATAAAGCAAACTAAAAAATCTGTAAACTCTGCGTCACAGGCAGCATACACCCTGCTGCATGCGCGTTTTGCCGTGAAATGTTTGTTACAGCTCGTCATTCCCAGACATTCAATGCCATGCAGATTTCATTCAGTCAGCTGAACCAGGGGCGTTCCCTGGGCCGATAAAGCACTCATTAAATGTTCGGTCATAAAAGATTCACCGGTTCTTGACAGAGTTTGTCCCCATAATACTGCCGACAGACAAAGAAGCGGCGGGCACGGCAGGCGGCCGACCCCGCACCTGCGCCGTTCGCTTTCGGGGTCCTGGGGCACCCGGTGTCCGGGACCGATGCATGGGACCGACGCATGGGACCGACGCATGGGAGCGGTGGCAACGTGGCCTTGCTGGACGTATCGACGATGACCCGCGGCCAGGTGATGGCGATCGGGGGGACCCTGTCCGCGATCGGCGTCGTCCTTCTGATCGTTGCGATCGTGCTCGCGGTGTCGACCGTCCAGCGGCGGGCCGACGCGCGGGAGATCGCGAGGCTCGAGCTGCGCGCCTGCATGGGCCGCCTGACCCAGGACCTGGGCTTTCAGACGCAGCCGCGCCAGGAGACGTCGATCATTGCCCGGAAGGAAGGCTACGGCGACACGGCCCTGCGCCTGGGCGAGGTGTCGTCGGCGGCGCTGCTCTGCCCGGGGTGGGTGATGACCAGCTTCTGCATGGGCACCGGTTGCAGCTATTCGGACGGGGCCGAACTGGTGCTGGAACAGGTCAAGTAGCGAATTAACCGCGTTTCAACCGGCCTTGATCGAGGCTGGATGCCGAAATCGGCCAACGGAGGTGGATCATGGCCAACCTTATCGTCACGGTGATTGCGATCGCCCTTGTCGCCGTCGCATCGTTGATGGGTGCCTATTACGGCGGTGCCGCCTTCCTCCAGGGGGCAGAGCGGGCCAACGCGGCCAGCCTGGTCGCCCAGGGTCAGCAGATGGCCGGCGCCTGGATCGTCGGGCGCAACCAGTATGTCGGGGCGCCCTGGGCGAACACCGCCAACCTGCGCATGCTGACCACGTTCACGCTGCTGTCGGACCTGCCGGCACCGCCGGCCGATGCCTCGCGCCGGCCGTTCTACGGTGTCTTCCGGTCGGGCAACCAGCGCCGGTACGCGGTCGCCGACCTCGGCCCCAACGCCTATGGGGTGTGCCTGCGCGTGGAGACCCAGAATTCCGACTCGCCCCTCTACGGCATGATCGAGAACTTCAACGGCGGCACGTTCGACTTCACCCAGAACGGGGAGCCGATCGCGGCACTGGAGTTCCTGGAGCAGGACGTCTTCCTCTACGAACGCGGCTACCACATGGACCGGACGGCGGGCTGGACCGGTGGCACCGGCTTCGGCGGCGGCACCTTCGCCCTCAACTCCCAGGCACCGACACCGGCGCTCTACTCTCCGGGGGCGGACTGCCAGCCGTCGAAGATCGACATCTCCGGCGGCACCCCGGCCTACGGGGTGGCCCGCTGCGACATCACCCCGCATGACCCGTTCGACGGCCGCTACGGCTGCTTCGCCCTTTTCTCCGGCAGGCCCGATGCCTACGCGAACGGCTACACGGTCAGCACCGACACCGAACCGATGCTGTTCATCAATGCCGGTGACAACATGACCTTCAACACCGGTGCCGCCGCCGCCGGCCAGTTCGTCGACACTGCCGCCAACTGCGGGGCTGCCGTCGATGCGGCCGACGCCAACACCATCTGTGCCGAGGTTCCCGACGGAGCCGAGGACATTAGCTTCATCTTCTACTATCAGCTGCAGTAGGCGCGATCGGCGGGGTCGGTTCCACCGGCCCCGGTCGCCCGGGTCGGTTCCGATGATCCGCTTCACCTTTAGCTTCGCCGCGACGCTGCTGGTCGCGATCGCCGCCTTCCTCGGCGCGCTCGCCGGTGTCGGGTGACGCGTCGATGCAGGGTGACGCGTCGATGCAGGGTGATGGGCCGATGCGCTGGGCGATCCGGGCGCTGGACTGGGCGGCGGCGGCTGGCTGCTTGGTCTGGGCCGCGAGGGTCTGGGATCACGGGCTCGGCCCGGGCTCGGGCTGGGTGTGGCTTGCGGCAGGGCTGATCGGCTGTGTCCTCGCCGCGCTTGACGTGTCGCGGAGGGCCGAACGGGCGGTGTTCCGCGCCCTCCTGGTCAAGCGCCGCCGGACATAGAACCGCCGGACGTTTAGCCGCCGGACATTGAGGACGAGTTCCCGATGATCGCTGCCGTCATCTTCGCCGTCGTCGCCATCGGGCTCGCCAGTGCCGCCATGTACACGGTGCTGCAGGTCAACGAGGCCCAGCAGGCGACCGTCTACGGCGCGCGCAACTTCCAGAACATCGAACTCGCCGCGGCGATGCTGCGCGCCAACCTGCGCAGTGTCAGGTTCGACGGCAATCCCTACCCGCCGGCGGGGGCCCTCGACCCCACCTACAACTACACGACGCTGCCGCCCTGGCTCGGCGCGCCGCGCTCCTCCATCGGTGTTCCCTTCCTCTACTGCCCCGTCGGTATCGCCAGCGCCGGGGCGTTTACGCTCGGCGGCGACGAAAGTGCGGACACCGTCACCCTGGCCGACGGCTCCACCACCTATGACGTCGCGACCGTCACCGACGGCCGGACCAACGGGCAGGCGTACGTGACCCAGGCCGACGGCAGCTCGATCCCCGCGCTCTGGGTCGCCGGCGCGCCGGACGTCGTCGCGTTCCTGGTGGCGCCGACCTCGACCTCCACCGACGTGCTGAGCTGCGACACGATCGACTGGGCGGCCGACCGCGGCCACTGGGTGCCGCACGTGGCCGATACCGGCGGCATCGTGCGCGCGATCCTGCGGGACGAGGCGGTCAGCCAGCGCTTCACGTCCGGGGTCGCGACCCCGGTGCTGTTCGCCGCCCCGACCGCGACCGGCGACGGCAGCGGGCGCGACGACACCAACCGCATGACGCTCGCCGGTGCGATGAGCCTGTGGGCGGCCCTGCGCCCGCCCCTGATGCGCATCAGCCTGGGTGACGGCAGCTACACCGACGTCGATCTCGATCTCGCCCACCTGGACGACTCGACGGATGCCGGCTTCGATGACATCCACGACGGCAACGCCACCGGATCGAAGCTGGTCCTCGAAGGGCAGGGGGCCGCCACCACCCGGTTCACCGGCGGCATGACGGCCGTCGCCGTCCCGGCCGACCTGCATCTGGAGGATGTCGGCTTCACCGCGGCCATGCCGATCCGGGTCATGCCCGGGCGCCGCCTCTATGCCAAGGACGTCGATATCGGGCGTCTGGAGGTCGACGGCGGCGAGGCCCGCCTCGCCGGGACCATCGATCTCGATGCTGGCTCTGTCACCGGTGCCATCAGCGTACTGAACGGCGGCCGGGTGCATTTGGTCACGCCGGAAAGCGGGGTGAACTCGACGGTCACCATCGACAATCCGGCCGGCGACATCATCCAGGTCGGTTCCGACGGCGAGATGACCCTGCGGGACACGGATATCGAGATCAGGATCACGGGCTTCGCTTTATCGCTGGCCCAGGTCTCCGGCCGTCTGACGGCGATCGACAGCACCATCACCGCACCGTTGAGCGGGCCCGTCGTCCATGGCCTGCACATGTTGAACGGCAGTCATGTCCGCCTGACCAACGTCACCATCGGATCGGTCACCAGCCTGCCCAACTTCGCGGTCGTGGATGACGGGGCGCTCAGCATCTCAGGCACCGGCAGCACGGTCTACGGCACGACCTGCTGGTTCACCACCCTGGGTGCCAATCTGTCGCCGACGCTGTTCGCCGCCTCCGAGATCGGGCCGCAACCGGTGTCATCGCAACCCGTGGCACCGGTACCGGGCGGCAGCGGGCTCACCCCACCAGCCCTGCCGCTGGTCGACAGACTAGACGTGGACAACGGCTTTTTGGGCGGCGACCCGGAAGTCGACGGCGATGACAGTGCCAACCCCTACGACAACGTCCATGCGCCGGCCTATCGGACCGCTCTCCAGACCTATGTCGAAGACAGCATTGCCGCAGGCATCGCCGGCGAGGCCGCCTATCACGCCGTGCGCTTCACGAACCGTTCAGACTGGACGTGCCTTAATCTCTAGCGATTTGGGGTGCGGTTTCCTGGAGTGACGAGGCATGCCCTCGCAGTTGATCGAAGAAATGAGCCTGGAGGAGGTCTCCCGCGAGATCGACAGCTTCGCCTCTCTCGAGGATCTGTCGAAGCGGCTCTCGGGCGAGCCGACGGCGGAGGAGATCGCCCAGGTCGAGGAGGCGGTGAAGCCCAAGGTCGGCCGCATCGGCGACTATCTCGTCTCCCAGGGGCTGGTCGAGCGAGAGGCGGTCGAGGCCGCGGTGCGCGAATCCAAGGTTTCCGGCGAGCGCATCGGCAACATCCTGGTGCGCAACGGCTTCCTGCGCCACGCCGACCTGATCGACGCGATCCTCACCATCGCCCCCGACAACATCGCGTTCGAGAAGAACTTCACCGCGCGCATCCCGCGCGACCTCCTGGAACAGTATTCGATCGTCGTCATCGCCGACACCAATGACGAGGTCTTCATCGCCACCCTGTCGCCGCAGGAAGCGGTCCACGCGATCGCCAAGCACTACTATCCGAACAAGGAGGTGCGCTTCGTCGGGCTGTCGCCGGCCGACCTCGCGAGCTTCATGGAATCGATCGGCCGGGAGGGCGAGGACCAGGACGCCGACGATGCCGAGGATGACGCCCTGGTCCTCGACATGATCCTGAAACAGGCGCTCCTGATCGGCGCCTCCGACATCCACATCGAACCGCGCTACCGCTCCTACACGGTGTTCTATCGCCACCTCGGCATCCGCAAGATCGCCCATGAGGGCTCGCTCGAGCAGTTCGCGATCATTGCCGCCCAGGTCAAGGACCGGGCGCGCATGGACCAGGTCGAAACCCGCATCCCCCAGGACGGCAGCTTTTCGATGGAATTCCGCAACCGCATCGTCGACATGCGTGTCGCGACCGTGCCGACCGTCAACGGCGAGATCGTCGTCATCCGCATGCTCGACCCCGACAAGGGCATGAAGACCCTGGTCGAACTCGGCATTTCGGAGGTTGAGGCGTGGCGCGGGGCGACCAACTATCCCTTCGGGCTGTGCCTGATCTGCGGCGCGACCGGTTCCGGCAAGACCACGACGCTGAATGCCACGGTCCGCGAGATGGACCGCTTCGGCAAGTCGATCCGCACGGTCGAGGACCCGGTCGAATACCGCATCCCCTATGTCGGCCAGGTGTCGATCAACCCCCTGGTCGGGCTCGACTTCACCATGGCGCTGCGCGCGTTCATGCGCGCCGACCCCGACGTCATCATCCTGGGGGAGGTGCGTGACACCAACACGGCCGCCCTGATGATGCGTGCCGCGGAAACCGGCCACCTGGTGCTGGCGACCCTGCACACCGGCTCGGTCCGGGGTGCCATCGGGCGGCTGCGCGGCCTGGAGGTGGCGGAAAGCGACATCCGCCCGCTTCTGCGCGGGGTCCTGGTTCAGCGTCTGGTGCGCACGGTCTGCACCGCCTGCCAGGGCCAGGGCTGCCAGGCCTGCATGGACACCGGCTATGCCGGCCGGACCATCGTTTCCGAATGCGTCATGCTGAAGAACGAGCTGGAGGTCGACCGCGCCATGGCCGGCGAGCGCTGGTGGCCATCCATGGTGACCGACGCCCTGATCAAGATCCGCAAGGGGATCACGACGACCGAGGAGATCTACCGCGTCTTCCAGGCGGAGATCGAAAACCAGGACGAGGACCTGGACGGCATCGAGGAACTGATCGCCGCGGTCCAGGGCTTTAAGGAAGAGAAGCGCCAGAAGCTGATGTCCTCCCAGCGCCAGATCAAGCAGGAGATCGCGCGCCAGGAACAGGTGCGCGACGAACAGCGCCGCCTGATCCAGGAGGACCGCTCGCGCATGGTCAATTCCGACGTGACCATGTACACCGCCGTCCTCGCCAAGAACGGCTAGCCTGAGCTGCGGGGAGGCGAGCCGTGAGCCAGCTAGTCTTCGCGATGCTCGCGTTCTGCTTCATGGCCGTGTTGATGGCCGGCGGCGCCTATTACGTCGACCCGCACGCATTGGCGGTCATCGATCTCAAGAACTCGGCAGTGGCGGGCTTCACCCAGCTCACCACCGGCTACCGCATGCACGTCATCAACCATCGCCGTCCGATCGATGTCGATGACCTCGCGACCCCCGACCTGATCGAATGGCACCCGCAGATCCGTTCCTTGACCCCGCTGCCCCGGCGCCCCGGGGATGGCGGGCTCGACTGGTCCTTCGGGCGTCCCGACCTGCGCCCGATCGGCAGCCCGGATGGCGTCGCCGACGGCGACTACTTCTGCCTTTCCGGGATGGTCGATGAGCACGAGTACCGCGCCCTGGCGCTGGCGGCGATCGGCCACGACCACGACACCGACGGTATCGCGGACACCCCGCCCCTGCTGCCGCCCGGCATGACGGTGCTGTCGGACCTGCAGTGCGGCATCTATCAGGATGTCGATCCCGGCGGCGTCGACTTGACCGGGGCCTGGCCCAAGCAGGTCTATCTGACCGTCTGGGTGGTCAAGAACGGGCCCTGACGGGTCCCGTCAGATCCGCTGGCCGCCCTGCATGGGCGTGAAGCTGACCGGCATCAGCGACTGTTCGACAAGGCGCCCGTCGGCCTGTTTTCGAATCAGCGTCAGCACCTGCGCCCCGGGCCGGCCAAGCGGCAGGACGAGGCGCCCGCCCGGCTTCAGCTGTCGTTCGAGCGGCGGCGGCACATGGTCGAGCGCCTCCTTGATCAGGATGACGTCGAACGGCCCGGCCTCCGGCCAGCCGAAATAGCCGTCGCCCTCGCGCAACGCGACCTCGTCATAGCCGAGGTCGGGCAGGAGCCGGCTGGCCACGTCGTGGAGTTCGCCGACCACCTCCATCGAGTGCACATCGGCCCCGAGTTCCGCCAGGATCGCCGCGTGATAGCCGGTATCGGTGCCCGTCTCGAACACCTTGTCGCCGGGCTCGACCTCCGCCACCTCGGTCATCAGGGCGGCCAGGAACGGCATCGTCAGGCTCTGGCCGAAGCCGAGCGGCAGCGGCCGGTTCAAATGCGCGAAGGGCTCCAACTGGGGCGGGACGAATCGCTCACGCGGAACCGTCCGGAACGCCTCCAGCACCCGCGGGCTGATCCGCCGGACGCCGGTGACGCCGGCCGTATCGCTGGCGTCCGCCTGGATTTCCCGGATCATGCGCTCGACCTCTGGCCGCCCGGGATCGCCGTGCCCCGGGGCCGCCGCGAGACCGACAGCCGCGGCCACGCCGATCGCGAGGGCCGCAATCCTTGCGGCGATGCTCCGTTTCGCGCGCGCCATGGCGACCCGCCCTAATCCTTGCCGAGAACCCGATCCAGGATAGCCTCGATGCGGGCGAGGTAGAAGCTGTGGTCGAAAAGACCGGTGAGTTCGCCGGCGTCGAGATGCGCCGTGATCACCGGATCCCGTGCCAGGTGGGCGAGGAAACGGGGGCGCCCCTCGATCTGTGGTGCGGCACCGGCGTCGATCTCCTGCCACACGGTCATCGCGTGCGACTGCACCAGCCGATACGCCTCTTCCCGCGCAACACCGGCCTGGGTCAGGGCGAGGAGCACCCGCTGCGACGCCACCAGGCCGCCCAGCCGGTCGAGGTTGCGGCGCATCTGGTCCGGGTAGACCAGAAGCTTGTCGACGACGTCCGCCAGGCGATTGAGCGCGAAGTCGAGGGCGATCGTGGCATCCGGTCCGATCAGCCGCTCCACCGAGGAGTGGGAGATGTCGCGCTCGTGCCACAGGGTGACGTTTTCCATCGCCGGCACCACCGCGGCCCGGACCAGGCGGGCGAGCCCCGTCAGGTTCTCGGTCAGGACCGGGTTGCGCTTGTGCGGCATCGCCGACGAGCCCTTCTGGCCCGGGCTGAAATACTCCTCCGCCTCGCGGACCTCGCTGCGCTGCAGGTGGCGGATCTCGGTCGCCAGGTTCTCGACAGAGCTCGCGACGACGCCGAGGACGGCGAAGAACTGGGCATGGCGATCGCGCGGGATGACCTGGGTCGACACCGGTTCCGCGGTGAGGCCCATCGCGCGGGCGACATGGGCCTCCACGGCCGGGTCGATGGTCGCGAAGGTGCCGACCGCGCCGGAGATGGCGCAGGTCGCGACCTCCTCCCGGGCTGCTTCCAGGCGGGCGCGATTGCGTTGGAAGGCGGCATGATGGCCGGCGAGCTTGAGCCCGAACGTGGTCGGCTCGGCATGGATGCCGTGGCTGC
>CAYNIS010000002.1:0-30171 GCA_964397055.1 uncultured Rhodospirillaceae bacterium
CGCAGTCGCTGGAATGCGACGGCATCCTGCTCGCCCCGCGCCGAAAGCTGCGATTCCTGACGGTTCAGGTCGCTCGGGTCGGCGATCATGGCGGCAAGGCCGACGGCCGTCGCACAACCGAAATTGCTGGTCGGCCGGGCATTGAAGATCGAGAAGTTCGGCTGGGTGAAGTCCGGACAGCCCTGAACCTCCGCCACCGGCCGGCGCAAGACCAGACGCACCCGATCGTTCGGCTGGCCCCTCGCCGTCTCCCAATAGATGTTGAGGGCCGGATAGCGCTGCTGGAGCAGGAGGGCGATCTCCGCATAGCGCTCGGCCCTCAAGGCGTCGCGATCGCCGAGTTCGAGGATCAGGCGGTCGCCATAGCCAGGCTGCACCGCGTTCAGGAACACCATCAAGTCTTCGCGCGCGGTGGAACTGAGGGTCGCCGAGTCCGGCGCCATCTCCACGAGGTGCGCGTAGCTGTCGAGCCGCGTGGTGATTTCCTTCTCGACCAGCGTGCGTCCGCCCTCGCGCGGGATGCAGCCGGCGGCGAGACCCGCAACGATGACAGCCGCGGCGATCCGCCGACCGCGATTCAGGATCATGGCCATCGCGCTCTACTCCATCACGTAGCCGACAGGGCCGCTGAGCGACATCGGCTCCGGGGTCTGGTTCGGGGACGTCGAGAAATTGCCGCGGCTGTCAGCCGGCGGCCCCTCCCGCGGCTGGCCGAGCCAGCCTTCGACATCGGACCGCAGCGGCAGGTCGGTCTGGGCCGTGATCAGGTCCTTTCGGTCCGCCGGGCGCACCAGATAGGGGGTGACGATGATCAGGAGCTCAGTCTCCCGCCGGCGATAGGTTTCCGACTGGAACAGGCGGCCGAGCACTGGCAGGTCGCCCAGGCCCGGAACCTTGGCCAGGCTCTGTTCCATGTCGGCGCTGATCAGGCCGCCGAGGACGAAGCTCTGGCCGGAGCCGAGTTCGACCGTGCTTTCCGCCCGGCGCACGCGGAAGGCCGGTGTCGTGACCGTCACTTCCGGCGCGATCAGGAGATCGACCGCACCGTCGGAGGTCAGCTCGCTGACCTCCGGGGCGACGAGGAGGTTGATGCGGTCGTTGGAGATCACGGTCGGGGTGACATCGAGGCGGATGCCGAATTCTCGAAACTCGACGGTGATGCTCTGCTGCTGCGGGACGAGATAAGGGATCTCGCCGCCGATCAGGATCGAGCCGTTCTCGCCACTCAGCGTCGTCAGGTTCGGTTCCGCCAGGAGGGTCACGAGATCGTTGTTGGCGAGGGCGTCGATGACAGCGTTGAGGCCCAACGTCAGATCGTTGTTGGCGCCCAGGGTCAAGGGATCTCCCAGATTTCCGCCTGAGAGGATGTTCCGCTGGTTGAAGCTCTGGAAGAGGATCGTGTCGGCGACTCCGGTGTTGCCGGTGGCGAGGCCGAGGGAGAACTGGCCGAAGGTGGCCGCAATGTTCTGCCAGTCGATACCAAGTTGACTGATCAGATCGCGCCGGACCTCGGCGACGCGGACCCGGATGTGCACCTGATTGGGGGTATCGACTGTGAGCCGATTGAGGATCAGGGCCGGGTCGCCGACGAAGCGTTCGGCAATCCCGCGGATCGTTTCCGCCTGGTCGGAGGTGTCGACGGTCCCCTCGAGCAGCACGGTGCCGTTAACCGCCTGCGCCTTGATCGGATAGCCAGGGATCACCGCCTCGATGATTTCCAGCATCTTGGCGACGTTCGGCTCGACCTGTATGCGGCGGTTGATCATCACCTCGCCGTTGCCGTCGATGACACTCACCGTCGTCTCCCCGACGCCGACGGCCACCAGGTTCATCAACTGCGGGGCGGATGTATTGACGTCGACGTCGACGATGCCGGGATTGCCGACATAGACGAAGTTGACCGGCCGCGGCAGCGTCACCAGCCGCCCCTCGTTGAGCTGGAGTTGGAGGACCGGTCCATCGGCCGCGAACTCCACCTGACTGGAAGCGGGAGGCGCCGCCGCGAGCACCACCACCGAAAAGATGACAGCCAAGAGGCGCCGCATAACCAACGATGCGGTGAGCGCCGAAAGAGTGTCGCCCCTAGCTGTCCTTGGCCATTTCAGTCGATCCCGGTGAGCCACCGTCCCTGCCCCCTCGGCAATGCCGTCCCCCGACGACTTTCTTGGAACAAACTTGATGCGACCCTGATCCGTTACTGGTTAGGGCTCGGCGTCAGAACGGTGCGGGACGTCCCGCGCACAATCACGATTTCACGCGGCGGCGTCGGCCCGATGTCCTTTACCGGTGCAACGTCCAGCGCCGGGACCGGTTCCACGGCTTCCGGCAACGGCAGTTCGACCGGCAGGGAAATCGCGGCCGGCTCCGGTTCCGGCGGCAGCGACGGCGGCGTCTTGACCTGGGAGATCAACTGGCTGATCTCCCGGTCCATGGTCATCGAGCCACCGGCCTCCCCGCGCAGCCACGCGAGAATCCGCTCTTCCGATGTGTCCGGATTGAAGTCTGCCGGATTGCCGACCGACCGCAGCGACAGCGACAAGGTGCCGAGAGAGCTGGCGAGGGCGACGATTTCCGCCTCCTTCGGCCACAACTCAAGCGTGACGTTTGAGACGACCGGGCCCCGGCTGCGACCGCCACCGGCGGCGGAACCGTCTTCGGCCGTGTCGTCGGTCGACTGGTCGACCGCCACGACGCGGACGTTGCGCAGCACGGTTTCGCTGGCCTTGAACTCCTGCCGGTCACGGCCGGAGGTCTCATAGGTGTGGGTCATGATCAGGTCGACGCGATCGCCCGGATGAATGAGGCCGGAAATCGCCGTGGTGGTATCGACCGAGACGGACACGGCGCGGGTGCCCGGGCTCAAGACCGCGGCGAGGAAGCCGCCGTCCTGAGGCTTGACGTAGCGCGCCCGATAGATCGGCTCGCCCGCGGCGATGCGGCTGCGCACGAAAGCACCCTCGACCTCGGAGACTTCATCCGCCGCCTCTTCCTCGTCACCGGGGTGGATGACGACCTGGTCGCTGACCTGCTCGGCCGGCCAATACGTCCATTCGACATGCCGCTTCGGGTCGATCAGGGTGCCCGCCGGCAGTTCGCGGCTGGCGACCAACACGCGCCGAAGGTCGACCGCCTCCACCTGGGGGACGATCTCGCCCTGGACCTCGCGCTGTGGCTGGCTGACCATCCGGTTCGCGAGGATGGTGGTGCCGGCCGCCAGCATGAGGGCCAGCAGGCCGAAGATGATTGCGCGCGCATTCATGGCTATCTCTCCGTTCGCCGCGCCGTACGCCGTGTCTCAGGCGTGTCTACGTAGATCACCGTAACCTTCTCCGTTAAAGGTTACGAAACCATAACGATCACGACAGAAGCCCCTGAACCGCGGGAAGAACTGCCACCATGCCGCCGCAGGCGATGGCGACACCATACGGTACCTTCGGCCTTTGGCGGTGTTCGACAGGGGTCATCCGCTGGCGCACGAGCACCGTTCCCGCAACAAGCCCCCCGGCCAGTCCGGTGACGAGCACGAGCGTGGACATCTGGCCGAGGCCACCACCCCACAGGGCGGTCGCCGTCATGAGCTTCACGTCGCCGCCGCCGAAAGCCCCGATCGCAAAGAGACCATAGCCCACCGCGAACGTCGCAACGAAGCTGATGACACTGCCCTGCCAAAAGAACAGCTGCGGAGCGGTGGCCAGCGCCAGAACGAAGGAGGCGATGACCAAGGCCGGGATGTGGTTCGGAATCTCGAACCTCATGACGTCGCTGGCGGCGGCATACCCCAGCATCGCCGCATAGAGCGTCACTGCCCCAATAAACAGGACGCCCCCCGCGCTTTCCGGAACCAGCGTTGCCATCCCTTACCGCCCGTTTCTGCTGGCGCCGCCAATGCCCATTTAAAGCCCATCCAGATCAAAGGACATTGACCGGTTGTTCAGACGTTACGCGAACTCTCGGACCGGTCAACGGGTGAGCCGACAGCGCTGCCACAATCGATCAGACAATGTTGCAGTGATGTCGACACACCAGCGCACATCCCAAGCGACTTGACCCGGTTGACAATGACCGATTGGGCGATGATCCAATGGGTTGAGCATTTTGCGGGCCGCGGGACCGATCAGGTCCCACAGGAAGATGCTCAAGGCCGCGCCTGACACACGAAAGCGTCCCGCAGAGTCCGGCCGGAACCAGCCGACCGAACCTGCGGGACGCCCTCGCGACGATGCTCGACAGTTCAGGCTGCTCATTTCGCCGGACGGCTGCGAGCAGGGCTCGACGTTCGCCAGGCCGGCTGAGTTTGGCACCTGAAAGAACAAGTTAGCTGGTCGTGAAGCCGACCGTGAGGGATCACAGATAGGTAGCGATGTTCACCAGGATGTCGTTGACGTTGCCCCCAATCACCGTCCATCCAGCGATGCCGGCAATGGAAACCATCGACACGATGAACCCGTATTCGATCACCGTCGCACCCTCACGGTCGCTGATCAGCCTTTTCAACGTCGACATGATCATCGTTCCGGATTGGGGCGCGTCTCCAGAAGTACTTTCGGGCCGCGGCACATACCGCGTCGTCAATCGAACTCTCGTTTGAGCGACGGGGCTGGCACCACGACCCGAAGGTATCAGGCCTGCTTGATCCTCGAAGGAGGGATCAGAGCTTGCCGGCAACGTCGGTGAACAGCGTCGACAGGCCGGTGCCCAGGGCTTCCATGCCGGCGATCGCGGCAACGGCGACGAGGGCAGCGATCAGGCCGTATTCGATGGCAGTGGCACCGTCGCGGTCGGCAAAGAGGGTCTTGAGGGTCGTGAACATTTTTAGTCTCCCGGCTCTTTTCGGTTTCGCGTTTCGGCGTAGGCTTTCCCGTGCGCCGCTGACAACAACAGTGCCTCCAATTTATTAATGAGAGGTTAATAATAGGTAGAAAGTGGTTAACAGATAGTTGAAATCTTGAACCAATCAAATTTGTCGATTGATAACGACTTTAATCTCCTGAAAAGCTGTTCAATGAAGACTTAAATCTCTCTAAAGCCCGAGACGAATTCGTCTCGCATTCGAGATAACTTCATCAGGGTAAAATTTCTTTGAACATCACGGGGTTAGGCAGGAAAACTTTGCATTCGAGGTTAATGAAAGGGAAACTCCGACCTCTCGAATGCACGGCAAAACGCGCCGCCGCGCGCTGCGGGCCGCCAACAAGTGATTGGAATGGAACAAAAAAAGAGGCGCCGCTGTCATTCGACCAGGCGGCGCCCTGTTGAGGATGCTGGAGACCAGCATGAGCGGGAAACTACAAGAACGAAAGAGTCTTCATTCAACCTATGCGCTAAGTAGCGGTCACCCAACATAGGAATACGATCGGAATTCGGCTGATCCGCAGATCAGGTTGCAGGCAAGCTATGCGCAAAACCCCATAGCGACCCGCAAAAAACGCAAAGCTGAACTCGGAACCTCCAGGTGTGCCTCGGTAACATCCGCGTTGGTGGGCTGCCCCGGCACCCGACCACTCCCTGGCCGTGATAAGAGAATACGACCGCGCCGGATCGGTTCCATCAAATTCGAAGAAATTTTTGCGCCATTTTGCGATCAGGCGAAAAACCCCGGAAACGCGCGGGAAATGGCCCGCTTTTTCCGCACCGCGATCGCAGATTCTCCTCGCCCGGGGGTGCCCGGGCTGGCTAGGCTCGATGGGAACCGCAACGAGGCGACTCAAACCCAGGCGGCGCTGGCCACAACGGCACCCATTGCTTCCGGGCGATTGCCCACCGCCACGGCCGCCGGGGACGATCGCACCCGAACACAAAATGGAGCCCAGCCATGGCCCGCCCCGATGACACGCTCGCCGCCGCCGGCCCCAGCTATGTCGAGGCCCTCGACGCCCGGATCGCCGATATCGCCGATGCCTGCACGCGCTGCGGCAAGTGTGTCGAGGCCTGCCCGATGATCGAGCCGGCCGGCATCGACGCCGGCGATCCCGAGGCCGTGGCCGGCAGCGTCATCGATCTCCTGACCGGGGGCGAGGGCAGCGAGGCGGCCAATCGCTGGGCGGAAGTCTGCACCGGCTCCGGCAAATGCATCCCGGCCTGCGACTATGGCATCAACCCGCGCTTCATGATGCGCATGGCGAAGATCGCCAAGAAGAAGAAGGACGACCAGAGGGAAGTCCGGCGCCAGGCGCACACGGTGTTCAACACCATGTCGCGGGGCGTGCGCATGATCTCTCGCCTGCAGATGCCGCCGGATGTGCTGGCGAAGGTCAGTCCGCAGCACCGGGAGGGCGCGCCGGAAAATCCCGACATCGTCTTCTACACCGGCTGCAACATCCTGAAGACGCCGCACATAGCGCTTCTCTGCTGCGATGTCCTGGACAAGATCGGCGTCACTTATGAAGTGATGGGCGGCACATCGCATTGCTGCGGCGTCTTCCAGTTCGTCACCGGCGATGCCAAGACCTCCGGCCGGGTGTCCTACAGCACCATCGACAAGCTGAAGGCGGCCGGCACGTCCGAAGTGCTCAGCTGGTGCCCGTCCTGCCAGACCCAGATCGGGGAAATCGCCCTGCCCTCCTACAAGATGAGCCATCAGGTCGACGACCCGTTCGACCTGGTGCCGTTCATCAGCTTCATGCTGCGCCACCTCGATAAGCTGAAGCAGCACATGACCCACCGGGTCGAACGCCGGGTCGCCCTGCACGAGCGTCCGGTGCTGCCCCAGGTGGTCGAGGCCTGCAAGGAGATCCTAAAAGCCATCGACAGCGTCGAACTGGTCGAACTCGACGTGCCGCGGGTCGGCACCATGGGCAACTCGATGTCGGTCCTGCCGAAGTACAAGGAAGACCTGCGCAACCACGAGTTCGAGGAAGCGGCGAAGCACGGCGTCGACACCCTGGCGACGATCTTCCACGCCTGCCATCGCGAGATCTGCCATTTCGAGAAGGACGTCTCCTTCGAGATCATCAACTTCATGGAGATCGTCGGGGAGGCGATGGGGATCGCGCATGAGGACGTCTACAAGCGTCTGAAGATGATGGAGGACGTCGACCAGATCATCGCCGACTCCGGCGACCTGGTGGACACCCACGGCCTCGACCTCGAAGACCTGCGCGCCAGCCTGTTCCTCGACATGTTCGCGACCCAGCCGGTCGGCATTCAGGTCGCCGACGACGCTGCGGAGTGACGGCCATGGACGAGGGTGCCGGCCGGCGGCTCCAGGGCCGTGTCGCCTGGGTCACCGGCGGTGCAAGCGGCATCGGCCGGGCGACCGTGGAGCGCTTCCTCGCCGAAGGGGCGGCCGTCGTCGTCTCCGACCTCAACCAGGCGAACGGGGCCGCGACGGTCGCGGCGGCCGAGGCGGCCGGCCAGGGCGACCGCATCGTCTTCGTCGCCGCCGATGCCGCCTCGGAGGCCGATACCGAAGCTAGCGTCGCTGCGGCACTCGACCGTTTCGGCCGGCTCGACATCGCCTATCTGAATGCGGGGGCCGGCGGTGCCTATGGGCCGATCGCCGAAACCAGGGTGGAGGAGTGGGACCAGACCTTCACCCTGCTGACCCGATCCGTCTTCCTCGGCATCAAGCATGCCGTGAAGCCGATGCGCGACCAGGGCGGCGGGGTGATCCTCGCCACCGCCTCGGTGGCGGGGGTCTCCGGCGGCGGCGGCAGCCATGCCTATTCGGCGGCCAAGGCTGCCGTCATCTCAATCGTGCGCACCGTCGCCCTGGAACTCGCCCCCGACCGCATCCGGGTCTGCGGCATCGCCCCCGGGCTGATCGAAACGCCGCTGGTGCATCGCGGCGACGTCTCCCGCATGGCACCGCTGGTCGGTCGCCAGCCCTGGCCCGACCCGGGCCTGCCGAAGCATATCGCGGCGACCGCCGCCTTCCTCGCCTCCGACGACGGCGGCTTCGTCACCGGGGAGACGGTCGTGGTGGATGGCGGCATCGTGGCCGAGGGGGCCAACATCTGGGGGCGCGGCAAGGACAGCCCGTTCATGCGCTCGGCCGGGCTCGACCGCGGCAACACCGGAGAGACCAGCGTGCGCCGCAAGCTTGCCGAATAGCCGGCTATTCACGACGCCGGTAACACTCCGTTAAGCTCCCGCCCGGTACCCAGAAAAGCCTGCGGAAATTCGGGGGGATTTCGCCGGGTGCAGTTTCGAGGGACAGTTTCCTCCCACGACCAGACGGAGGATCTGCCATGGTGACTGTGGACGCCTCAGCACCCCGCTTTCGTGCGACCGAGTCGATCTCAACCGCGACATCGCTGGTGCTGGCCCACTTCGGCCCGCTGATGCTGCTCTCGCTGCCCAGCCTCTTGCCGCAGCTCCTGGTCCTCTTCGCCCCGGAGGCGGACCCCTCTGGGATCCCGAGCCCTGAAGGCTTAGCGCTGCAAGGGGTTGCCGTCCTGCTGGGCCTTCTCACCTACGGCGTCACCATCGGCATGCTGATGCGCGCGACCTATCAGGCGCGCCACGGCGGCGGTATCGACTTCGCAGGCTGCGTCGCCACCGGCCTGTCGCGCTTCCTGCCGTCCATCGGGTTCTTCCTGCTTCTCTACCTTGCGATCATCGGCATCGCGATCCCGGTGGCCATCGCCGCGGTCATTCTGCCGCCGCTGGCGATCCTCGTCGGCCTCGCCGCGTTCATCTTCCTGGTGATCCTCATCCTGCGCTGGTGGGTTGCGATACCCGCGGTGGTGATCGAACGCATCGGCCCGTTGGCGGCGATGCGGCGCAGTGCGGAGATGACCCGGGGCCGCAAGGCGGGTCTGCTCGGGGCACTGCTGCTGTTCATGCTCGTCGTGTTCCTCCTCGCAATCGTGTTCGGTATCGCCGCTGTGCCGGTCGCCATCGTGTTCGGCGGAGACGGGCCGGGCCTGATCGTCGTCGTGCTTCTGAATGCCGTGTTCGGCATGGCGATCAACGCGTACGCCGCCGTCTTCCAGTTGGTCGTCTACGAAGACCTTCGGAAGGTGGCCGAAGGCATGACGTCGGAGGACCTGATTTCCAAGATCCTCAACGACTTCAAGTAAGGGGGTGCGGCGCCAACACTTGCTGCTGTTGGCGCCGCAACCAGCCTCACGCCACCTCGGCCATCGCCTCGATCTCGATCACCATCTCCTTCTCCTGCAACCGCGGCACCTCGATCAGGGTCGAGGACGGCTTGTGGGAGAAGAGGTCGGCGATGGCGCTCGAATGCTTCATGAACTCGTCGATCGAGGTGACGTAGATCACCAGCTTGGCGAGGGAGGACGTGTCGGTCCCCGCCGCCGCCAGCACGTCCTTCATGTTCTGGCAGACCTGGGCGGCCTGCACCGCCATGTCGCCCGGCCCCTGCAGGACGCCGTCGGGATTGCGGGCGGTCAGGCCGGACGTGAACAGGATCTTGCCCTCGACAAGGGTGCCGGGGGCGTGGCGGGCGCCGGTTTCCCAGGGCTTGCCGGTCATGATGGTGGTGCGCGACATGGCTTTTCGTCTCCGTTCTTTCAGGCGGTGAGGTAATCGAAGGCCGACAGGGTGTGGACCTTGACCACGGCGAGGAACTCCGCGATCGAGACCGCCTCGTCGGGCATGCCCATGCCGGCCGGGGAGCAGCCGTAGACATAGGCATCGACACCCAGGCGCCGCCAGAACCGGCAGTCGGTGGCGCCCAAGGTCAGGACCGGTGCCGGTCGGATGCCGGAGGCCTTTTCGGCGTTGTCCTGGATCATGCCCAGCATCGCACCTTCCGGATCCGACCAGTAGCAGCGGTCGAGCGTGTTCTCCCCGGCCTCGACCGTGGCTTCCGGATAGTCCTTCAGGATCGTCTCGATCTCGGCCATCACGCGCTCCCGCGTGATCCCCGGCGGCAGGCGCAAATCCGCCTCGAACCGGCAGGTGCCGGGCAGCATGTTGACCTTCACGCCGCCATTGATCTTGCCGATGTTGAGGGTCAGGCGCTGGACCGTGTCGGCGGCCCCGGCGCCCAGGCCGGCGTCGACCGCGGAACGGACATCGGGGCGGTTCATGATCGCGTGCAGGTTGGCCGGCACCTCCGGCTCCAGCGCTTCGAGCCGGTCAAGATCGCAGATCAGGCGGGCGGCGATCTTGGTCGCACTCTTCGACAAGTGCGTGTAGGCGCCGTGGGCGCCCGGCGTCCTGACCGTGAAGACCAGCCCGTTGATCGCCTTCTCCCCGTAGCGGACGGTGTGCAGGCTCGACGGCTCGCCATTGAGCACGCAGTCGCCGGTGATCCGTTCCGGCATGGTCTCCAGAAGGTATCCGGTGCCGAGCTTGCCGCCGGTCTCCTCGTCCGACACCACGGTCAGGGTGACCTTGCCCGGAAAGGCCGCGCGGACATGCGAGAGATACTTGAACGCCATGACGGAGGCAGTGGTGCCGCATTTCATGTCGACCGAACCGCGGCCGTGGACATGCGTGCCGCCGAGGATTTCGGCGGAGAACGGATCGCGTTCCCATTCGGCCAGGTCGCCGGTCGGGAAGACGTCGATGTGGCCGTTGAGGATCAGATGCTTGCCGGGACCTGACCCTTCGAGATCGGCGACGATGTTCGGCTTGTCCGCGTCGGCCGCATAGACGTCGTAGGCGAGGTCGTCGGCCGCCAGCAGCTTTTCGATGAAGGTCGCCCCGTCGCGGGTGTCGCCGGGCGGGTTTTCCGTATTGATGCGCACGAAGTCGCGCAGCGTCTCGATCAGGCGGTCACGGTCGGCATCGATCCGTTCCTCCAGCGACTTGCGCGCGGTTGCCCGGTCCATTCCCGTCTCTCCTTCCACTCGGTCAATCCCGGGGACTATGGACCCCGGCCCGGAATGCCGGCAACCGGCTGGCGGGCGCGGGCTTGCTGAGCCTCCCGGCCATCCCCATAGTCGCGGGCTGAACCGGGCAGGAGCCCGGACCCACGAAAGTGCTTCAGGGAGGAACCGGCGCCATGGCGTTCACGGCCCAGCGACAGATCAAGACGCTCGCCGATGTCGAGGCGATCGAGGCGACGCCGTTCGAGACGCAGTTCGACGTCAACAGCAGCTTCGAACTTCTGCAACGGACGGCGGCGGAACAGCCGGATCGACCGGCGATTACCTTCATGTCCGCGGCCGATCCGGATGCGCCGACCACCGCCTACACCTATCGCCAGATCCTGGAGGTCGCGACCAAGGCCGCCAACAGGTTTCATGAGGCCGGCGTCCGGCCCGGCGACGCGGTCACCATCCTGACTCCCAACACGAAGGAGAGCGTGATCGCCCTCCTCGGCGCGCAAGCCGCCGGCGCCAGCCTCACCATCAACCCGCTCCTGTCGGCAGAGCACCTTGAGACGCTGATGAAGGCGTCGCGCACCAAGGTCCTGGTGACCCCCGGACCTGAGGATCCGTCGGGCCTGTGGGAGAAGGTCAAGGGCCTGCGCGAGACCCTGCCGGACCTCGCCCTGACGCTGACCGTCGGCGTGCCCGCCAACCTTCCAGGCACCGCCGACTTCATGGACGCGATCGACGGCCAGCCGGGCGATCGCCTGCTGAGCGGGCGCGTCTTCGGCCGCGATGACGTCGCGAGCTACTTCCACACCGGCGGCACCACCGGCCTGCCCAAGCTCGCCAAGCATTCGGCAAGGAACGAGATCTACATCTGCTGGGGCAACGTCCAGCACTATGACTGGCGGGCGACCGACACCATGATCGTCGGGCTGCCGCTGTTCCATGTCGGCGGCGCGCTGGTCAGCCTGCTCACCACGCTCTCGGCCGGCGGCCATCTCCTGTTCCTGCCGCCGGCGGGCTATCGCGACCCGGCCGTCTACACGAACTTCTGGCGGATCATCGAGAAGCACCGCGTGACCCTCATCGGCGGCGTGCCGACGGCGATCGCGGCCTTGCTCAACGTCCCGGTGGGCGAGGCCGACATCTCCAGCGTGCGCTGGTGCATCTTCGGCGGCTCGACCTGCCCCCTCGCCGTCGCCGAGGGCTGGGAAAAGGGCCTGGGCATCAAGGTCCGCGAGATCTACGGCATGACGGAGACCGGTGCGGGCATCGTCGGTGTGCCGACCTACGGCCAGCTGAAGATCGGCTCGACCGGAATCCGGTTTCCCTATGCGCAGGTCGAGATCCGGGCCCTGAAGCCCGACGGTGGCGTCGACGCGGCGGTGCCGACCGGGGAGATCGGCGTGTTCTGCACGCGTGGACCCGGCCTCTTCCCCGGCTACATGGTGGAAAGCCAGACCGCGGCGACGATGACCGCGGACGGCTGGCTCAACTCCGGCGACCTCGCCCGCATGGACGAGGACGGGTACATCACCATCACCGGCCGGTCGAAGGACCTGATCATCCGCGGCGGCCACAACATCGACCCGCAGGCGATCGAGGAGGCGGTGAACGACCACCCGGCCGTGTCGATCTCCGCCGCGGTCGGCCAGCCGGACAGCTATGCGGGCGAGGTCCCGGTGATCTTCGTCCAGCTCAATCCCGGAGAGCGGGTGGACGCGGACGAATTGCGCGAGTTCATGGAACCGCGCATCCCCGAACGTCCGGCGCGCCCGCGCGACATCGTCATCATGGACGACCTGCCGCTCACCCCGGTGGGCAAGATCTACAAGCCCGCCCTGCGCCACCGCGCGGCCGAGCGGGTCTACCGCGCGGCGCTCTCCCCGCTGGAGGAGGACGGCATCACCGTTGCCGTCACCGTCGCGGACGACAAGAAGCACGGGTCGGTGGCGGCGATCACCCTCACCGGGGCCGCCGACCGGGCCGCGGCCGATGCGAAGGTCGCGGAGATCCTGTCGGCCTTCACCATCCACCACACCGTCGCTCACGCCTGATCCGGGAGGCCCGCGCCATGAGCTACACGAAGATCGAGATGACGGTTGCCGACGGCGTCGCCACCATCTCCCTCAACCGGCCGGACGCGATGAACGCCCTCGACCTCGAAATGACCGAGGAGTTCATGGATGCGGCGATCCAGTGCGAAGAGCGCGCGGACATCCGTGCCGTCGTGTTCACCGGCAAGGGCAGGATGTTCTGTGCCGGCGGCGATCTCGCCTTCTTTGCCGGCTTCAAGGAGGAGCTTGGCGCGAAACTGAAGGCGATGACGGGGATGCTTCATGTCGGCATCTCCCGCTTCATGCGCATGGACCCGCCGGTCGTCGTCGCCGTCAACGGCACGGCCGCCGGCGCCGGCTTCAGCCTGGCGCTCATAGGCGACATCGTGATCTCCGCGGAAAGTGCCAAGTACACCATGGCCTACACGGCGGCCGGCCTGTCGCCCGACGGCAGCTCGACATATGTCATGCCGCGGATCATCGGCCTGCGCCGGACCCAGGAACTGATGCTGACCAATCGCCGGCTGAGTGCGGCCGAGGCCCTGGAATGGGGACTGATCACCCGGGTCGTGCCGGACGACCACGTGATGGCGGAGGCAACGGCGCTGGCCAGGGACCTCGCCACGGGTCCGACCCGCGCCTATGGGGCAGTGAAGTCCATGCTGGCCGAGACCTTCACCAGCGGCCCCGAGGTGCAAATGGAACGGGAGGCGCGGTCGATCGCGGCGATGGCGCGTACCAGCGACGTCGCAGAGGGCATCGACGCCTTCCTCAACAAGCGCAAACCCGCGTTCAGGGCCGAATAGGCGGGCGAACCCGGCCATCGACACCCGGCCATCCTCGCCTCGTCATCTTCACCTGGCCATCTTCACCCGGCCATCTTCACTGGGGACGGGAGGCCATTGACCCGCACCAGTCGGCGTGGTGACAGTCCGACCGCAGGAAGCACGGGCCGATAGTGGCGAGGGATCAGGTGACAGAAGCGCAAACCGAGCAGAAGCAGAAGACCGAGGGCATCGAGGACACGATGTCCCGCCCCGGCATGGTCGCCCGGGCGATGATGAGCCTGATCGAGGGGGCGGAAAGCCTGAACCTCAACTACTCCGCCGTCGGCAATCCGCCAGTCTTCGACAAAGAGATGTTCCCCTGGGCGAAGGATGTCGAGGCCGAATGGCAGCTGATCCGCAAGGAGCTGGATCAGGTGCTGACCCGCAAGGGCGAGTTGCCGGCGTTCCAGGACATCGCGACGGAGGTCCGCTCGATCACCCAGGACCAGGACTGGAAGACTTTCCTGTTCTGCGCCTATGGCATCCGCTGCGACCAGTCGATCGAGCAGTGCCCGGAGACCTGGCGCATCCTGCAGAAGATCCCGGGCCTGCAGTCGGCGATGTTCTCGATCTTCGAGCCGGGCAAGCACCTGCCCCCGCACCGCGGCCCCTATAACGGCGTCTTGCGCTTCCATCTCGGCCTGATGGTGCCGGACCAGCCGGAAAAGGTCGGCATCCGCATCGACGATCAGGTCTGCCATTGGAAAGAGGGCGAGGCGCTGATCTTCGACGATGCCTATGAGCACGAGGCGTGGAACCACTCCGACGAGGTCCGCGTCGTCCTGTTCGTCGACTTCGAGAAGCCGACGAGGTTCCCGGCCAACCTGACCAACAAGTCGGTCCTGAAGCTGTCCTTCTTCACGCCCTTCATCCAAGAGGGCTACAAGGCCCACAAGGCCTGGGAGAAGGCATTTTACGGCGAGGGCAAGCTCCACCGCTGACGGGTGGGGCGGCCACGCCTGGGCAGCGCGCGCACCGGCATGCCAAGAATTTCAGCATCGCCTTGGGGCCTGGCGGCCGGTTCCGGCTGACGCCGCTCTATGATGTCATCTCCGTGCAGCCCGCCATCGACAGCGGCCAGCTCGATGACCGGCGGGTGAGGATGGCGATGTGCGCGGGCCATCGCCGCCACTACCATCTTCACGAGATTGCACCGCGGCACTTCGAGCAGACGGCTCACGAGGCCGGATTGCCGACGGAGAGCGTCGCCGCGCTGTTGGCAGAGATCACCGACCGCTTCAATGACGCCTGGGCGGAGGTGCAGGGAGCCCTGCCCGTGGACTTCCCCGATGGGCTGGCGGCCTCCATCCGCAATGGCATGGCCGCCCGCGCCGGGCTGTAGTCACCCCGTCACGCGGCCGGGCCCCTATTTCGACGGCAGGACGATGATCGACGGGTTGCCGCCGCCCGGGCCCGGGCGGTAGGCGCAGGTCAGGCTGGCGCCGCGGATGAAGTCGTCCTGGAGGACGTCCTGGCTCAGGCCGGCCTGGAATTCCGTGAAGATGCCGACGACGTTGGCACAGTTGCTGTTGAACACGCCGGAGGAGGGCGGCCCCCAGCGGCAGATCGACACCGTGCCGCCATCCTCCGACAGGGAGACGTTGAGCGAGCGGGTGCGGCTGGAGTCTTTCGCGCGCACGCGGATGTCCTTCTCCTCGGTCGGGACCAGGGTGAAGGTGACGGGCTCATAGGACCGCCAGCGCTCGAAATCGACCTGCCCGTCGCGCAGGACGCATTGCAGGATCGTGCCGTACACCCCGCTTGTGTAGAGCCGGGTGATGAAGTCGCGCCTCGCCTGTTCCTCAGCCGCGCGCTGTTCGGCCCGGAGCGCCCTGGCCGCCAGCTGCTCCGGCGTCGGCGGCTCGAACGTGCAGCCGGTGAGCGCCAGGACCGCCATAAAGCTGGAAAGAAGCGCGCGCGTCATCGTCAGCCTCGATACGTCCCGGATTCCCGACCGATCCTTGTCTACCGCCGAACCATGGCGAAACCCGGGATGCGTCGACGCGCGTTCGTCCTCTTAAGGCCCAGCCGTCCTTCAGGCCCAGCCGTCCTTCAGGCCCAGCCGTCCTTCAGACCCAGCCCTCCTTCAGAAACGCATCGACAGTGCGGTGGAGGAGTATCCGATTGCTTTCGATCAGGAGGGCGTGGGTCCCTGCACCGATCAGGACACAGCGCTTTTCCGCCGCCGCCGTCAGCTGGTTGAACACCACCACCGCTTGCTCCGGCGGGGTTTCGCGGTCCCACTCGCCGACGACGATCAGCGTCGGAGCGCGGATCAGCCCAGGGTCGTAGAGGGTGGTACCAGCCTCGGCCCTCTCGCGGACATCCTTCACGACACCCCCCGGGGCACGGATCGCCGCAGGCCGGCGGGTGCCCGAGGTCGGGTCGGAGGCGAGCACGGCCTCGGTCCAGGCGCGCATCGCCTCCGGCGAGGCGACCTGGGCGGCCTGGTCCTCGTTGAGGTCGATCCTCCAGCGCTCGATCATCGCCTGGGCCGTGACAGTGCGATAGGCGCCGAGGGCGTTCTGGGTCTTGATGCCCCGGCCCGACGGCTTCCAGATCGGGGCGTAGAGGACCAGCCGCTCGACATCGCCCGGGCGCATGCCGGCGAGACGCCCGCAGATGCCCGTCCCCCAGGAATAGCCCATGAGGCAGCAGCGCGGCAGCGCCCGGGTGGCAAGCACCTGGTCCAGCGCCAGGGAGACGTCGGCGACGGCATGGTCGGTGTTGACGATCGGCGGATGGGCCATCGGATCGGCATCCATCACGTCCGGCCGGTCCGACCCGCCATAGCCCAGCAGGTCGATGGCCCAGACGTCGAAGCCCTCCGCCGCCAGGGCGTCCATCCAGGACACGCCGTCGACCGGGTAGTCTAAGGTCACGCTGGAGGGGTAGGTGGCACCATGACAGAACAGAAGGGTGGAGGCCGGATCGAAGCCGGTCTTGTCGCGCCGCCGTTTGTTGCGCAGGAGCAGGGTCAAGCCCGGTTGCCGGCCCTGGAGCCGGTGATCTTGCGTGACGATATCGGTCATGGCGGCGTCCTCCGTTGGTTTTGCCGCCAGGATTAGAGCATTTTCCAGCCGGCCGGAATCGGCCCGGCGGTTCGGAAAATGCGCAACCTATTCGACCGACGCGCAAGACGGATGCGGACTGGTCCAGTCCGCATCCGTCTTGCGCTAGCAACGAACATCCCCGCTTCAGAAGAAGTAACTGACGCGAAGGAAGGCGCCCGGCGACGGTTCGGTCCCGAGCGGGCTTCCCGCCAGGGAAAAACCGCCGAACTCGGTCCCGGCGCCGCCGAAGAAGGCCTGCCCCGCCGCCAGCACCTCCAGGTTCTGGGTGGCCGACCAGACGATCCGCGGCTGCAGCAAGCCGGAACCGTCGCCGGAATTGACGATGGCCCCGGCCTGAAGCCGCACCAGCGGGTGGACCTCCACGTCAAGCGTGGCGGCGGTGAAGACGCGACCCAGGACGAACAGCTCCCCCCTGGCGAACCGTTCGGTGACGGCGGGATCGCGGGCCGCCCGCGCCGGATCGCTGGCCCCCAGCCCGTTCAGATGCACCTCCGCCAGGCCATACCAGTTGAGGCCGAACCACACCCAGGAACGGTCGTAGTTCACCACCGCACTGGGAAAGGAGGCCCTGCCCTGCCCGCTCTCGTCCTCCAGCAAGGTCCAGGTGAGATCGGCCCGCCAGATCCCCTCGAACGCCGTGCCGGTCGCCCCGGCCCCGATCACCCAGTCGTCGAAATGGCGGGCGGCGATCAGGGTCACATCGCTCGACCCGACCGGGCGCTGATGGTTCACGCCGAAGGAAAACTGGTCGGCGCGGACGTCGCCGGACACGGGTTCCCGGCGGGCAACCACCAGCCCCTCCAGACTGGCGCCGCCGTCGAAGCCGATTTGGCCGAGGGCGATGTCGTCGCCGACCTTGAAATCGCGAACCACGTCCGTCGGCGCGAACGGGTTGAACAGGTCCATCGGGTTGAAGACCAGGCCGTTGCCCCACGTGACCGCCTGCCGGCCAAGGCGCACGAAGCCCCTTTCGGCCTCCCGCGTGGCGCTCAGGCGGTCGATGCGGTGGATCAGCGCCACCCCCCGTCGGTCCGGCCGGGTCAGGGTCAGATCGACCAGCCGCCGATCGTCGTCCAGTGCCGGGGAGAAGTCGGTGCCGAACCGCGATCCGAGATCCCGAAGCCGCTGGCGAAGGGATCCACCGGTTGCAATGGTCTCGGCATGCAGGCGGCCGGACCAGGCATCGCCAACATAGCCGTCGACCATCAGCCGAACCGCCCCGGTACCGTCGAACAGCGGGCCGCGGTCGACGGCGGCCAGCGGGCCGTCCTCGGCGGGCACCGTTGCCGCCGCCTGGATCAGGCCGCGGCCGGTGACGTCCAACTGAAGGAGTGCGTCGTCAGCCACCGCCCCCGTTGCAACCGGCACCGCGGCCAGCGCCAGCACGGCAAGCGCCCTGGCCGCGACAAGGGCCCTAATCGCGGCGTTCATCCGTCTCGATCCGGCCGTCGCGCAAACGCACCAGGCGGCGCGCGCGATCCATCACCATGGTGTCGTGCGTGGAAAAGACGAAGGTCACGCCATGCACCCGGTTCATCTCCGCCATCAGGTCGAGCAGTCCCTCCCCGGTGTGGCTGTCGAGATTGGCGGTCGGCTCGTCGGCAAGGACCAGGGCCGGGCTTGCGGCGATCGCGCGGGCGACCGCGACCCGCTGCTGCTGGCCGCCGGAGAGCTCGGCGGGGCGCCGCGCGTAGAGCCCGTCCAACCCGACCTCGTCCAGCACCGCGTGCGCCCGGCGCCGGCGCTCGGCCGCGTCGACCCCCTGAAGCAGCATGACGAACTCGACATTCTCCTCCGCCGACAACACCGGGATCAAGTTGTAGGCCTGGAAGACGAAACCGATCCGCTTCAGCCGCAGATCCGCCAACGCCCCCGACGAAAGGCTGGCGAGGTCGGTGCCGTCGACCACGACCTTGCCGGAGGTCGGCTGGTCGAGCCCGCCGATGACGTTGAGGAGTGTCGTCTTGCCCGACCCAGACGGCCCGGCAAGTGCCGTGAACTCCCCGGCCTCGATCGCAAGATCGACTTGGGTCAGCGCCGGCACGTCGATGACGCCCTGGCGATAGGTCTTGGCGACCGCAGTCAGCTGGACGATGGCCATGGCCTCTCCCTCAGGTCCGCGCCATCGCCTCGACCGGCGTGAAGCGGGCGGCCCGCCAGGCCGGGTAGAAACTTACGCCGAGGCCGAGGACAATCACCACCAGGTTGGCGAGGGCCGCGTCGTAGAGGGTAACCCGGGGCACGACGATCCGCGACATGCCGATCAGCTCCGCCGCATCGGACGCACCGGTGAGGTCGATGCCGTCCGCGAACCAGGCGATCGTCGCCAGGGTCGCAAGCGTGCCCAGCGCCGTGCCGAGGAGGAGGAGGAGGGCTGCCTCGACCATCACCTCCCCAATGATCAGGCGCCCGCGCATGCCGAGCGCGGTCAGAAGGCCGAACTCCCGCATCCGTTCCATGACCGCCATCAGGATCGTGTTGACGAGCCCGAAGCTCATCGCGAGGAACACGACGACGTACCAGACGATCATGACCCCCTCGATCATCGAAAGGTACGCGTCGACGATCGGCAGAAGCTGGCGCCAGGTCGACACGGCGACGCCGCCGCCAAGGCTAAGGCGCACGGCGTCCGCCGCCGCATCGGCTCCGGCGGCACCGGCTGCTCCCCCCGGCAGGACCGCCGAGACCTCGCTGACCGCGTCACCCAGGCCCAGCATCTCCTGGGCGGCGGCCCGGTTGACGAAGACGAAGCGCTTTTCCGCCCCTTCCGTCTCCGCCCGGAAGACGCCGCGGATGCGGAAGGCCCGGGCCGCCGTCTCGCCATCCGTCCCTTGGGCCAGGAGGATCAGTTTGTTGCCGATATCCGTCTCGAAATCGGCAAGGGCCGCGCGGCCGATCACGACACCGCTGTCGTCTCCAGCCGCCAGCGGTTCGCCTGCGACCACGCCGTCGCCGATGAAGCTCACATCCCGTTCGGCGGCCGGGTCGATCCCCACCAGCATGATGCCGGCGGAATGGCGGGCGTTCTGGGCAACGCCGGAGACGCGCACGCGCGTGGCCCAGCGGCTGCCCTCCGGCAGCTGGGCGGCCAGCGCCGCGGTCACGGTGCCCGGGTCCGCGATCACATGCGCGACCACCGGATCGGCGCGATAGCCGGGGGCGGCGATGGACACATGGCCGGTCAGCGTTGCGATGCCGTTGTCGATCATGCTGTCGAGCACGCCGCGCGTGAACGCGGCCATGCCGAGCATGGAGACGACACCAACCACGATCGCGACCAGGATGATCCCGGTGCGTCGCGGATTGCGCCACAGGTTGCGCCAGGCGAGCCGCGCCATCATCCCGGGGGCTTCCTCACGGCTGCCTCATCGCGTCGACCGGCTTCAGCCAGACCAGCCGAAGGGCCGGATAGAACGCCGCCACCAGGGTCGCGGCAAGCACGATGGCCGGGCCCGGCAGGATGCTCTCCAGCGAGACGACCGGGTAGAGGCGCTCGGGCATGCCGAATTTCTCCATGACCGCCTCCGCGCCCTCGATCTTGATGCCGACGTCCTGGAGAGCGATCGCCACGGCCGTCCCGATGGCCGTCCCGATCGTGATCCCGATCACGGTCATCCTGGTCGACTCCAGCATCACCAGGCGGATCAGGGCCCAGGGTCTGGCACCGATCGCCATCATCACGCCGAATTCCCGCGTGCGCTCCAGGATTGCCATCAGGAAGGTGTTGAGGATCGAGAAGGTCACGACGATGACCAGGAACGCGTAGGTGATGAGGGCGGAGTAGAAGTCGAGCTCGATGCCCTCGCGAATGCCGGGCAGCAGGTCGCTCCAGGAGAGGGCATTGAGAGGCACTGGGTTTTCAAGCTCTTGGAGAGCATTGTCGATGTCGACGGTGAGCGGATCGACGGCGTCGAGATCGTCGGCGAGGGCAACCACGCGGTGGACCGCCCCCTCCATCGCGAAGACCTCATCAAAGGCCTGGAGCGGCATGTAGAGGAGCGCCCGGTCGAGGTCGTCGAGGCCGCTCTCCACCAACCCTTGGACGATCAGGACGGCGGCGGCGGTCGACCCGTCGCGCCCCTGGCCGAGCACCACCAGCTCGTCGCCGATCCTGAGCTTGAGGTTCTGGGCCAGCAGGCGGCCGACCAGCACGACATCGCCATCCTGGGGGCGGAGATAGGCCCCCTCGACGACGTTCGATCCGCCGGTGGTGATCATCGCCTCCCGCTCCGGCTCGATCCCGACCAGGAGGCCGCCATAGGTGCGATCCTCCGACGAGGCGAGGACGAAGGCGTCGGCCCGGCGCGCCATGTGCGCGATTCTTCCGGTCTCCACCAACGTCGCCTCGACCGCCGCCGGGTCGGCGATCACCCGGCGCATCTCCGCCTTGTCGTTGTAGCCTTCAGCCATGACCTGCAGATGCCCGGCTTCGATCCGGACCATGGTCGCCACCATCTGGTCGTAGGAGCCGAGCTGGAAGGACAGGCTGAACACCAGGATCGCCGAGGCGAAGGCGATCGCCAGCATGGTCAGGACCGATCGGCGACCGTGCCGCCAGAGGTTGCGCCAAGCGAAGCGAAGGTCGAGCAAGACCGCCTCCTACCTCGGGCGGCCGCGCCTCAGCGCCGCCTCCGTGAACAGCCGGTCGGGCAACTCCTCGACGAACTCGATCTCCTCATAGGTGATGGTCGTCGAATGCCCCGGCTCGTCGGCCGGCCGCATGGTCGCGACGATGGGCAGCACACGCCCACCCAGTTCGCCGATCTCCTGCGTCGTCATCGCCTTCACAAGCTCCGCGTCCTCGTCGAAGAAGCGCTGGGCGAGGATGATGTCGTCGGCACGGATGTCCATCTCGACGGATCCCCAGATCACCGGGGCCTCGGGCTTCGGCGTCAGGCGGACGGTGAAGACCTGGTGCCCGTCCACGGTGTCGGACCCGACCAGCTCGTGGGTGTAGTCCACGACGATGGTGTCGGAGCGGGAGACGTCGTGGTTGGAAAAGTCCGAACCCATCCATGACTGGGACATCATAGACGGCGGGATCTTGATGGTCCGGTTGATCTTCGGATTGAACACCCACATCGCGGTGTCGCGCTTCAGCGTGCCGTTGCCGGCCTCCCGCGCGGGAGAGGTCACCCAGAACACAGACCGGTCCTGGCCGGCCGTCCAGGCGTCGATGGTCATCGACCGCTGCCAGTCGGGCCGGGTGATCGCCATGGTGATGGTGGCGACGGAGGCGTCACCGCGCAGACGATCGAGCGCGCGGTCGACCAGCGCGGCCGGGTCCGGATCGGCATCACCCGCCTGCACCATGCCGATTGGGGCCGCAATGAGAAGCCCCGCAGCCAGAAGGTTAGGAATAAGCGTCCGCGCCATGCGCCCTGCTCCCGTCTGTCGAACTCAGGCGAGCGAACGGCGACCGAACGCCGCCCTTTGCGCAACGCCCTACGCCATGCCACATCTTCGCCAAGGGCGGCGATCACGGATCGACACTCAAAGCCACCCAGCTCGCGCATTGCCGCCATGCCGGCAACGCTGCTGACACCAGACGACCAAGCCACAACGGCAACATTGAGGAGGAGCGCGCCATGGCCGAGGCCATCCCACACGCAACCCAGTTCTACATCAACGGTGAATGGGTCGACCCGGTCGAGCCGCGCCGCCTGCCGGTGATCGACCCGGCGAGCGAAGAGGTCTTCACCGAAATCAGCCTCGGCAGTGCCGCCGATGTCGAAAAGGCCGTGGCCGCCGCCCGCACCGCTTTCGACAGCTTCTCCCAGACGCCGAAGGGCGAGCGCATCGACATGCTGAAGCGCATGCTCGACGGCTACAAGGCGCGCTCCGGCGATCTCGCCTCCGCGATCAGCCGCGAGATGGGGGCACCGGCCTGGCTCGCCAAGAAGGCCCAGGTGCCGGCGGGCATCGCCCATCTGATGGAGATCATAAAGGTCCTCGAATCCTTCGAATTCTCGGAAGTGAAGGGCACGACCCTGATCGCGCGCGAGCCGATCGGCGTGGTCGGCATGATCACGCCGTGGAACTGGCCGCTCAACCAGATGATGTGCAAGGTCGGCCCGGCGATCGCCGCCGGCTGCACCATGATCCTGAAGCCGTCGGAGATCGCCCCGATCTCGGGCACCATTCTGGCGGAGATCATCCACGAAGCCGGGGTGCCGGCCGGTGTCTTCAACCTCGTCCATGGTGACGGCCCGGGCGTCGGTCAGGCGATCTCCAGCCACCCGGATGTCGACATGGTGTCGTTCACGGGTTCGACCCGCGCCGGTATTGCCGTCGCCAAGGCCGCGGCCGACACGGTGAAGCGCGTCCACCAGGAACTCGGCGGCAAGTCGCCGAACATCATCCTGGACGACGCCGATCTCGCCAAGTCGGTCACCGGCGGGGTGCGCAACTGCTTCAACAACTCCGGCCAGTCGTGCAACGCCCCGACCCGGATGCTGGTCCCGGCGGCCCGTCAGGCGGAGGCGATCGAGGCGGCAAAGGCCGCCGCGGAGAAGACCAAGGTCGGCGATCCGGCGGCGGAGGATACGAACATCGGCCCGGTCGTCAGCGCCGTCCAGTTCGAGAAGATCCAGAAGCTGATCGAGGCCGGCATCGCCGAGGGGGCGACCCTGGTCACCGGCGGCCCGGGCCGGCCGGAAGGGGTCAACCGCGGGTACTATGTGCGCCCGACGGTGTTCGCCGACGTGCGCAACGACATGACCATCGCGCGCGAGGAGATCTTCGGCCCGGTGCTGGCGATCATGCCGTATGAGAGCGAGGACGAGGCGGTGAAGATCGCCAACGACACGCCCTATGGCCTGTCGTCCTACGTCTCCTCCGGCGATCTGGAACGCGCGCGCAAGGTGGCGTCCCGCATCCGGGCCGGCAATGTCCACGTCAACGGGGCCGGCCCGGACTTCTCCGCCACCTTCGGCGGCTACAAGCAGTCCGGCAACGGCCGCGAATGGGGTGAGCACGGCCTCGAGGAGTTCTTGGAGGTCAAGTCGGTGATGGGCTACGCCGCCGCGTAGCCGGTCTGGTCTGGTCTGGTCTGGGCGGAGTGGGAAGCTCCGCCCGGCACCCTTGCAGCGTTCCGTCCGGGCTCGATCACCCTGGCCAACCGATTCCCGCAAGATCGGCCGTTTGTTCGCAAACGGCGAACACCGGGTCGGGGATCCCCCTCGTTCCCTTCGCGGGTCCGCACCCCACGTCATGCGCGGGGCGAGCGAGGCGGCGTTCAGATGCCGCCGAAGACCTTGCCCGTCAGCCCCGACAGCCCCCCGGCCGGGGGCTGGCATGATGCCATCACGAGGGAGACCGCGACCATGATCGCTCCGACTGACGTGCCGCCCAGCCGAGCCTCGCAAGGCCCTGTATCACAGGGCCGCCTCTCGCGCCGCGGCGTCCTCCTCGGCGCCAGTGCCCTGGGCACGCTCGCCACCGGGAACCCGGCCTTCGCCCAGGTCGGAACGGCCGACCTCGTGCTGCTGAACGCGCGCATCACGACGATGGACCCGGCCCAGCCGGAAGCGACCGCCCTCGCCGCCCGCGACGGCCTGTTCGTCCAGGTCGGCGACGAAGCGGCCGTGCGGTCCCTGATCGGGCCGTTCACCCAGGTGATCGATGCCGGCGGCAAACGCGTGATCCCCGGCCTGATCGACAGCCACACCCACTCGATCCGGGGCGGCGTGAACTACAATCTGGAGGTCCGCTGGGATACCGCGGACAGCCTGGAAGAGGCGCTTCACCTGCTGCGGGTCCAGGCGGACCGGACGCCCGAGGGCCAGTTCATCCGGGTCGCCGGCGGCTTTTCCGAGTTCCAGTTCAAGGAAAAGCGTCTGCCGACCGTGGCCGAACTCGACGCCGTGGCACCCAACCACCCGGTCCTGATCCACCACCTCTACAAGATGACCCTGCTGAACAGCCGGGCAATTTCCTATTTCGGCTATGACCAGCCGGATCACCCGACATATCCGGGCGGCATCATCGAGAAGGACGCCAGCGGCGCGCCGACCGGACGGCTGCTCGCCGCGCCCTCCGGCCTGCTCATGTACCGGACCCTTTCGGCGGCCCCGAAGCTCTCGATCCGCGACCAGATCAACTCCTCGATCCACTACATGGACGTGCTGAACGGGCTGGGCATCACCAGCGTGTCGGACGCCGGCGGTGGCGGCATGGAGTTCCCCGACGCCGATCCGTACCAGGTGATCCGCTGGCTGCATGAGAACCGGCTGCTGACCACCCGCATCGGCTATCACTCGTTCCCGCAGCACAAGGGCCGGGAACTTGCCGACTACCAGACCTGGACCCAGGACATCCGCGCCGGCACCGGCGACGACATGCTGAAATTCGTGGGGGCGGGCGAGAACCTCGCCTGGGCGTCCTACGACTTCGAGATTTTCGCGGACGCACGGCCCGACATCGACCGCGATGCGGAGGAGTACAAGACCCGGGTGATGACGGTCCTGGGGGAAGCCGGCTGGCCGTTCCGCCAGCACGTGACCTATGACGAGACCGGCGACCGGCTGCTGCCGGTCTACGAGGATGTCGCCCAGGGGGCGGGCCTCACGCCGGGCTGGTTCATCGACCATGTCGAGACGTTTTCCCAGCGCAACCTGGAACGCATCGCCAAGCTGGGCGGCGGTATTGCGCTGCAGAACCGGCTGCAGTTCCAGGCTGAGGATTTCATCGCCAACTAGGGTGCCGAAGCGCTCAAGAAGACACCGAACTTCCGCGCGATCCTCGACCTCGGCGTGCCGGTCGGCGGCGGCACCGATGCGACCCGTGTCACCTCCTACAATCCCTGGTTCTCGATCCAGTGGATGGCGACCGGCCTCTCGCGCGGCGGCTTGCGCATGTACGACGATGCCAACCTGCTGACCCGGGAGGAAGCGCTCCGGCTGTGGACCACCGGCTCGGCCTGGTTCACCGGCGATGCCGGCTGCAAGCGGGCGATCACCCCCGGCCAGATGGCGGACTTCGCGGTCCTCGACCGTGACTACTTCCAGGTGACCGATGCCGAGATCGCCAAGCTGAAGTCGGTGGTCACCGTGCTCGGCGGCGAGGTCGTCCATGCGAAGGACGAGTTCGCCCGTCACGACCTTCGGCATATGCCGCCGGTAAGCCCCGACTGGTCGCCGGTGATCACCTTCGGCGACCTGCGCGACAGCTGACCCGAGGCGGACAGCCCGGGGCCGGGCATGGCGGTCCCGGGCGACCTCGCGGGGCGTCGTTGAGCGGGCTTGCGCCTGACCAAGCGACCCCCGCTGATCAGGCAGCCGGGCTGATCCTCTCGAACAGCAGGGTCTGCACGGCGTGGCCGAAGCGGCCGTGAAGGTCGTAGAGGTCGGCCACGGCATAGCCGTTGCCATGCGGCCCGATCTCCGTCTTCGCGTCGAGCATGATCCAGTCGGTGGTCGGCTGGCGCTGGAGGCGGACGATCAGGTCCGCATTCATGAACAGGTATTCCTTCATCGGCACCAGGGAGGAAATGCCGTTGGCGTAGTCGGACGCGGCGACCGCCTGCATCAGCGGGGTGTTGGGCTCACCCGCGATCATCGGCTTTTCGAGCTTGAACCAGGTCCGCGACGGCCCGGGTTCGCGAAAGCCGCCGGTGACGAAGCGCATGTCATAGGCCGAGGCGAAGGTCGGGCGGTCCTGGAACAGCCGCGGGTCCTTGGGCGTGCCGTCGTCGGGGGTACTGCCCGGCGGATCGTGCGGCTGCTCGACCGGCGGCGACCCGGTCGGATCGTCGCGCATCATCAGCGCATAGCAGCGTCCCACCACCTGCTCGTCGGCGGACAGGGTCGCCTGTGCCGCCTTCACCTTGCGCCCGTCGCGGAGGATCTCGACCGCGACCGACAGCGGCTTCACCGGTACCGGCCGCCAGAACTCGAAGGTCAGGCGGGCCGGAAGGTACCGCCCGCCGAGGTCGACGCGCTCGATCGCATGGGCCAGCAGGGCGGCCGGGGCGCCCCCGTGCAGGGCGTCCGGGCTCCACGGGCCGGTCGCCAGCGGCATCGGCTGATAGGTCTGGCCGACCTTCTCGAAAACGGTGTCCTCGGCCACGGCATGGCTCCCTTCACATCCGCGAACCGGCGCCCGTGCCGGTCGGTCCCTTAAAGGAACGCTCTATCGCACCGATGGTGCAGCGCACAAGGCATCTCCAAGCTGCAAAGAAAATGTAATGGTTTCAGGTTGTTAACCAAGTTTCGCCTAACGATCAATTAATCATCGCGGGTTATTGTACTAATCACGGACAAACCGGATGCAGTGCACCAGCGCGCTTGCGCGACCGACCGCCCGACCCGCTCTCGGCCTCGCTCCCACGCATGCGCTTCGCCAGGCAGGAGCTTCCCATGCCTGTGGATGCAGAATCTGGACCTAACCCTGGGCTGAACGGTTATGTGCTGTTCAGCCAGACGTCCTCCGGCCAGGGCCAGCGCGACAGATGGGCTGTCGGCGACGGCCATTGGGGCCGGACCGGCACCGGCCATCGCGGCGTCGTCGGCGGGCATGAACAGCGCGTTGCCGGATCGTCCTACGATCTCGGCCCGCTCGAGGCCAACAACAGCCGCGCTGCCGCCTACTGGCTCGACAACCTTAACGAGGCGGCCGAGGACGGTAAGGTCCTGGGCAAGACCGGCAACTCGGGCGCTCGACTCGAGTCCGGCGGGCTGGACGACGGCACGCTCGAAATCGGCCTGGCGGATCGTGACTGGAACCGCATCAAGAACATCGAGGTGAACCTGACCACCGACGGCCTGTCGGAAACGGGGACGGTCACCCTCAAGGGCTTCGTCGACACGCGCCTCAAGCTCGGCAGCGGCTTCGACCTGCCGGCCGAGGACGGCCAGCGCTACACCGTCAACCTCACCAACATGAAGCGGGGCGAGGTCGACCTGTCGGAGGCCGACGCCGGCGTCGACGTCAACCTCGGCTATTGGAGCAACGGCAAGGGCTGGCAGAACTCCCTGAACCTCAAGGGTTCGGCCTTCGACGACGTCGTGACCGTCGGGTCCGGCGCCAAGCTCGGCGGTCCGTGGGGCAGAGGGGCCGGTGTCGACATCGACGGCGACGGCCGGGTCAGCGGATGGGAACACCGGGCGAACCTGACCGGCGTCTATGACGGCCGCTACACCATGACCTATGCCAAGCTCGGCGATGGCGACGACACCTACTACGCCAACACCCAAGTGTATGTGGGCAACGGCAGGTTTGCCGACTGGCGCGGCATCGATGTCGTCCATGGCGGGGCCGGCGACGACACGATCTTCGGCGGGGCCGGCGACGACAAGCTGTTCGGCGACAGCTGGCGCCGGCGGGAGGCCGACACCGACGGCAACGACTACATCGACGGCGGGGCCGGCAACGACCGGGTGGTCGGCGGCGGCGGCAACGACGAACTCTACGGCGGCGAGGGCCGCGACCGGGTGTTCGGCGGCACCGGCGACGACAAGCTGGACGGCGGCGCCGGCCGCGACGTGCTGAAGGGCGGCGACGGCGATGACGACCTGCGCGGCGGGGCCGGCAGGGATCGCCTGTTCGGCGGCGACGGCGCCGACGACTTCCTGTTCGGGGCGGAGGTCGAGGACGGCGACCGCGACGTGATCGTCGATTTCGAACTCGGCGTCGACCGACTGGTGCTCGAGGATGGGATAACCATCGAGAGCTTCCGGGAGGTCCGCGGCCGGTTCACGCTGGTCACGCTCGACCTCGGCGACGGTGCCAAGGCGACGGTGAAGCTGAAGGGCGTGACCGGCGTCAAGGACGAGGGCGACCTGACGGGCGAGGACGTTCCGCCCGCCAACGAGGCGCCGGTGGTGCAGGTGCCGATCGGCGAGGTCGATGTCAACGAGGACGCGGCCTTCAGCTTCGTGGTCCCGGCCGACGCGTTCTTCGACGCCGACGGCGATCCGCTGACGCTGTCTCTCGCGGATCCCTCCCAATTGCCGGACTGGCTGTCCTTCGACGCGGAGACCGGTACCTTCACCAGCCTGCGCGACCCGGACGATGCGGAGGTGGACGCCGGTAACTTCACCGTCACCCTGGTGGCGACGGACGTCGGCGGCTCCGGTGCCTCGGTCAGCCAGGACGTCACGTTCCGGCTGAATGCGGTGAACGACGCCCCGGTGGTGGCCGACGGCGTGGCGTCGCAACAGTTCGGTGTCGACCAGGCGGTCAGTTTCGCGGTCCCGGACGGCGCCTTCTTCGACCCGGACAGCTCGCTGACCTACACGGCCAGCGGCCTGCCGGACTGGCTGAGCTTCGAGAACGGTGTCTTCACCGGCACGACACCGAGCGATGGCACCGGCCCGCTCGACATCGTCCTGACGGCTGACGACGGGGAGTTCTCGGTCTCGACCACCTTCTCGGTCGATGTCCTGGGCCCGCCGCAGATCTCCTCCGCCCGGTTCGTCCCGGTGGAGGGCAAGCCGACCGAATTCCAGATCGAGCTGACGTTCGACCAGGGCACCACCCCGCATCAGGTTGCCGTCGACTTCGACGGCGATGGCGTCGTCGACTACAGCGGCGGGGCGACGCCGGGCGTGCCGGTACTGACCGACGGCTTCGACTTCGAAGCGGTCCGGCCGGGCGGCCAGCCCGCGTTCGCAGCGGCCGCCGCCGTCACCGTGACCGACGCGGCCGGCCAGACGGACACGGCCAGCCTGGGCGTGCGCGTCGCCCCGATGTCTCCGGGCGTGCCGCTCAACGGAACGGACATGGCCGACCTCCTGCTCGGCGGTGACGGCAACGACAACCTGACCGGCGGCGGCGGGGCCGACTATCTCGACGGCGCGGGCGGCAGCGGCGACCTGGCGATCTACCTGGGGTTCTTCACGACGGATGCGGAGTTCAATCGCGTCGACGAGGAAACCATCGAGATCACCCTGGGCGGCGACACCGACACCGTCACCCGTGTCGAGGGCTTCCTGTTCGACGACGGGTTCCGCACGATCGATCAGCTGGCGGAGCTCGCCCCCCTAGGCTGAGAGCCTCACCCCATACTTGCTGTGTGTTGTCTTGTCTCTCCTCCCCTGACCTGGCCGCGGGCGACATCGTCCCCCGCGGCCTATCTTTGCCCGGCGGCTGCCCGGAACGGTCAGGGCGACCGGACCCCGCGCGTCGCGTCGCGATCGATCCGCTTGTGTCCGAGGGCTTTCGATCCCATAACCGGCATCCCGCAACGCGCGTCGTGTCCGCCCGGCCCGTCCGGCCCAAAGGACCTGCGGGAGCGCCAGTCGCCGTTGTCTTGACTTGATGCCGCCGTCGCCAGAGGGAAGAGGCCACGCCATGGGACGAGGGACCGGAAATTCTGAGATTTGGAACCGGGTGTTCGCCGCCCTGGCCGTCGGCGGGATGCTGGCAGCCCCTTTGCCGACCACGACGGCGGCCCATGCCCAAACCGGAGGTAGCCAGACCGGGGGTAGCCAGACCGGGGGTAGCCAGACCGGGGGTAGCCAGACCGGGGGTAGCCAGA
>CAYNIS010000002.1:30271-35830 GCA_964397055.1 uncultured Rhodospirillaceae bacterium
CGTCAATGCCGTCCGGCGCCGCGTCTCCAGACGCCCCGGTCACCCCGGTGATGCCCGCGGCGGACGACGCACCGGACGACGCCGCCCCCCAAGATGAGGCCGAGGCGCCGCCTGCCCGGCCGCCACGGACCGCGCAGGTCGCCGAGGTCGAAGCCGTCCTCAACGGTCTCACCGCCTACTCCGACCTTCGCGACTATGACAGCCTGCGTCGGCTGATCGGGCCGGCGGTCGCCATCGACACGACCCAGCTCTGGGGCGGCTCACCGGCGGTGGTGACCCCGGACCTCCTGATCCAGTCCTGGGCCTCGGTCCTCGGCGGCTTCGACGCGACCTCCCAGCACCTCGACGACATCGTGGTCGCCGTCGACGGCCGCACCGCGATCGCGACCGCGCAGCTCACCGCCGACCATTGGCTTCTGGGCGAACGCTGGCGGCTCCAAGGCTCCTACGACTTCACGCTGGAGAAGACCGGCGATGACTGGCTGATCACCTCGATCACCTTCAACTTCGAGAGCGAGGAAGGCGACCGCGACCTCGCGATGCGCGCGATCGAGCAGACCTCAAGCGGCCTGAACCCCGGCTTCGTGCGCGCGTTGAACGAAAGCCGGGCACGCCGGCTGCTTTCCGCCCTGGAGGGGCTGGAGGCGGTGCCGATCATCGATCACTTCATGATCGCGAGCGTGCAGACGCACCTCGCGTCCGACCCGGACGACCAGCTGTCCCTGCGCGGCATGGCGGCGATCGACCGCTTCTGGCAGCGCTGGGTGGCTGATGTCGAGAGCCTGTCGACGTCGGAGGTGATCGTCACCCAGGCCTATGACCCGCAGCGCCTGTTCGTCGAATTCCGGCTCGACGTCGACTACAAGGACGCCGAGCGGGAGGACTATTCGGGCTACCATCTCGTCATGCTCGGCTTCGACGCCGAGGGCCGGATCACGAGCTTGCGCGACCACGGTCCCGGCACCGGCTTCCTTCTCGACCGGTAGGATGGCAGAGGGCCGCGGTCAGCCGAGCGATGCTTGGGAAAGAAGGTCGTCGATGTCAGGGAAAAGCTCTTCGGGCATGCCGATCAACAGGTAGGCGAGAATGAGCGCGTTGGCCTGGTGCACGCTGAAGACCTCGGGCTCGAAGACCCCGCCCCACTCTCGAACGTTCGGGTGCTCGGGATGGCACGGGTCGCCGTATGCCTGGAGGAATGCCTCGTACCCGGGCGGCCCGCCGCAGTCCTCCGGCGGCCCGGATCTCTCCCCCCCGTCACAATAGGGCAGAAAGAACGGCCCCGACTTACGATGCTTCTTCGTCTGGCGGACGATATGCAGCCAGTCGTCGCCGAAATCGTAGGTGTAGTAGGCGGTGCCCCTCGTCTTCAGGAGATCGCGCAGGGCGAACTCCCTCTCATCGAGGATCGTGTCCCCGTCACCGCCAAAGTCCATCTCGGGATCGCCATACTCCTTCCCAGCGATCTCGAAAGAATGCAGATGCGCGTTCCGCCAGGCCATGGCTCCCTGGATGGTCAGATGCAGACCGAAGAGCGGCAACGTGTCGGGCACGACGAGGCGACGCCAGACCCTCGGTTCGACATCGGCGAGCTCAACTTCGAGCTCGATGCATTTGCACTGCTCCTGGATCATCCGACGAGCAGTTCGAAATGGGCGTCGGTCGGCGCCCGTGCCTCCCCGTTGATCGGCAGGATGTCCTGCGGGCAGGCGGAAAAGGCGACGACGCAGTCAAGGGCAGCCCGGAAGGTGATCTGGTCGCCCGGACGGGTTACCGGCGCCTCGAAGCTGAGCCTGCCGTCCTTCGTCCACGGGATGTTCATGAAGAGGTTGAACGGGCTCGGCGTTTCGTTGGCGTGCAGACCCAGGCTCTGCAGGGCGGCCGCCAGGTTATCCGTGCAGTTGTCGTGGTATTCGCTACAGCCGAGGAGCTGGTAGCGCGGGTTGTCGCAGGCCGCGATCAGGGTGTCGTGGATCCCGGGGCTGGTATCCTCGACGATTTCCAGGATCGGCCTCCGCCGATTGGTGTAGAGCGGGTCGCCCTTTTCCGGGATCAGCTTCAGGAGGGTCGCGCGCGTGTGCTCCATCGACATGACCTCGGTCATGTCGTGGGCAACGAACGCCCAGGTGTCGACCACCTGGGCGCCGTGCGTGTTGATGACCCGGACTTTTTGCCCGGCCTTGACGCGGGCGGCCGCGCCGCGCCGTGCGGGGATCAGGTGAAGCGCCATGACGGTCAGGACGCCGCGAAGGCGTCGCCGGACTGGCGCAACTCGATGAGCGCGTCGTCGAGGCCCCGGTTGAACCGGTCGAGGAGCGAGGCGATCTCCTCCTCGTTGATGATCAGCGGCGGGGTGAAGGCGACGCGGTCGCCGATCGCGCGCACGATCAGGCCATGGGCCCGGCACTTGTCCTGGACCAGCTGACCGACCTTGCGCTCCGCCGGGAACGGGGTGCGCTTTTCCTTGTTCTGCATCAGCTCGACCCCGGCGATCAGGCCGACGCCGCGCGCGTTGCCGACCAGCGGGTGGGCTTCGGTCTTCTTCAGCCCGTCGAGCAGCAGCGGGGAGACCTTCCGCACCATGCCGACGATGTCGATCTCCTCGTAGATCTTGAGGGTTTCAAGCGCCACGGCACAGGACACCGGATGGCCGCCATAGGTGTAGCCATGGCCGAAGGTGCCGATCTTCTTCGACTGATCCAGCATGGCGTCGTGGATTTTCTGGGAGATCATGAGGGCCGAGATCGGCAGGTAGGACGCCGACAGCGCCTTGGCACAGGCGACCATGTCCGGCTGGAGGTCGTAGGTGATCGACCCCCACATGTTGCCGGTCCGGCCGAAGCCGCAGATCACCTCGTCGGCGATGAACAGGATGTCATACTTCTTCAGGATCGGCTGGATCTTCTGGAAGTACTGGGCCGGCGGGGTGATCGCACCGCCGCCGCCCTGGACCGGTTCGGCGAAGAATGCGGCGATCGTCTCCGGCCCCTCTTCCAGGATCAGCTTCTCCAGCTCGTCGGCCATCCGCTGGGAGAACTGCTCCTCCGTCTCGCCCTCTTCATGGAAGCGGTAGTAGTTCGGGTTCAGGGTGTGCCGGAACATCGGCAACGGCAGGTCGAAGTCGGCCATCATATGCGGCTGGCCGGACAGGCTGACGGCGGCAATCGTGTTGCCGTGATAGCCGCGGTCGCGACCGATGATCTTCTTCTTTTCCGGCTTGCCGATGGCGTTGTGATAGTACCAGACGAGCTTGATCGCGGTGTCGTTCGCCTCCGACCCGGAACACTGGAACATCGCCTTCGCCATGCCGGCCGGCGCGATCGACAACAGCTTCTCGGCGAGGTCGATGGAGGGCGTGTGACCCATCTGGAAGAAGGTGTGGTAGTAGGGCAGTTCCAGCATCTGCTTGTAGGCCGCTTCCGCCAGCCGCTTCTCGCTGAAGCCGAGCGCCGCCGACCACAGGCCCGCCATCGCCTCGATATAGTCCTTGCCGTCGACGTCGAAGACGCGCACGCCCTGGCCCCGCTGCATCAGGGTCGCCCCGTCGCGCGCATGGGCGTCGAGGTTGGTCTGCTGGTGGACGACATAGGCGATGTCGCGGGCGTACGGGCTGTTGGCCGCTTCGGGGCTGACGGGCGTGGTCGACATCGGTTGCGGGGCCTTCCTGCTCGGGGGGACGTCGGTCAGGCATCATGACCGTCCCGGAGGTCCAGCACAATCCGTGCCACCGACCCACCCCGTGCAGGCCCGGCGGCACCGGCCCGCTTGCGCCAACCCAGTGCCGCCGAGACCTCGCCCGATGACCGTCAGATCATCCCACCGGGGAACGGGTCCCTGCACGACCGAGGTCCGGCAAGCCGGTCAAGTAGGGAAGCCGACAGAGTTCTGAGACAATGCGCAAATCGTCGTCGCAGACTGATCCAGTCTGCTCGGGATTTGCGCTAGCGGTAGGATACTGACTGATGGACAAGACGTCGGACCTGTAACCGATCCGGACCCGACGGTCCCGCGACTGGCAACTGCACCAGGAAATCGTGGCGCTTGACGGAAGTACTGGGGCCTTTGAGGGAAAGGGCTGGGCCTCGCACGACCGGAAGAAACGAGCATTGTTTGAACGCTGCGCCGGCGGCCTCCCGATCCTCGCAGATTCCACCGCAAGCCTGGAAGAACTCCTCGATACCGGTCGCGTCCAGGCCAGACAACAGATCCTCCACGGTCGTCGCCGCCCAAGACCAGTGGTCAGCGCCAAACGTCCGGTTGTGCGGACGACTGTCTACAGGCCTATACACGAACTGTAACGGCATAACCGCCGTTCTCAAGGGGCACTCGATCACGGTACCGGCGATCCGGTCGGCGGCGACCTGCCGGTCGGCGGCGACCTGCCGGTCGGCCGGTGCGCCATCGACCCGGAGCACGGCCTCGGCCGGGCCCGCGACACGGCAGATATCGGCGCAATCGATTGGCAAGGTGACTTCCCAGGTCCAATCGAGGTCTCGCGGGATCCGACCTGGCCGGCGATCCTCCCGGCCGACCACACGCGTCCTACAGATCAGATGCGCCTGCGTGTCGACGCGTTCCGTGGCGCAGCCGGTGGCGCGGAATGATCGGTCGAAGAGCCCCGCCAAATCCCGCTCGACGCTTTCCAGCGGCAGATCCTGGCGCCGCTCAGGAACGGCACTCGCCGGCAGCATGACGGCCGGCATGCCGACGGGGACGCTCCGCGTTATGAAGTCAGCCATGAACTCTTCGGGGTCGGCACGGAGGCCGAGTTCCCGCCACCAGGGATGCACCAGTTCGAAGACGTCGGCGAAGTCCTCGTCGTACTCGATCAGGGACAGGCTTTCGACCTTCGCCCGGATATTGTTCAGCGGCACGCCGCGCAGGTTTTCATCGGCGAGGTAGAGAACCTCCGGCGGAGCGGCGCGATACTCAAACGGACCGATGTCGGCGCAGGCGGCGACGATCGCAGCGGCGGTCGCGAGCGCAACCGCGGTTCCGGCGACACGCAACCATGCGCGAGGTCGGACCTCGCACCAAGCGACTGATTGAGACTGTTTTCCAAACCGCCGGTCGATACCCGCCCGGCTGGGAAGTGCGCCAGATCGGCCATGTCCCATCGGCTCGATCCTTCTCTGGTTGCGGCACCTTCAACGACCCATTACACGAAACAGCGCGATCTTTCATCTAAGGATAGCAGGGATCAGCCATGCGTTTCGCGCTTTACGCGAGTCGATCAGTAAGGGTTGCGCCTCATTTTAGAAGATCTGGCCGATGGCCGAACTTCGTGCAATCAGCCGCCTGCGTCATAAGACAAGCTTTTCCAGCCGGACGGAATCGGCCCAGCGGTTCGGAAAATGCGCAACCTACTGAATCGTTGCGCAAACCGTCGTCGCGGACTGATGAAGTCCGCTCGGGATTCGCGGTAGAAGAAATTTGTTACCGAGTGCTGCTCCGATTCCGACTTTTGCCTGGGGGCTCACAGGGCCGCAGATGTTGGGGTCAAACCACTAGTGTCCTGATTCCGAAGTTCGCTGCCAGGGCGTGACCCGCGCGCTTGCGAAC
>CAYNIS010000003.1:0-35405 GCA_964397055.1 uncultured Rhodospirillaceae bacterium
CCGCGCTCGCCATCGGTTTCATCTTGGTTCAATTCGTCCACACGGCCTAGGGTCCTTCTTTCTTGAAGTGGGGAGGCAACGGCACGTGACGGCTAGCGGCGATGGGGGCATCGGCGGTGGCGGCATCGAAAGGTTGGAGGACCTGCAGGCCGTCGAGCGACAGGCGATGGCGGACATGTCGCGCGCTGCTTCCGACGATCTCAAACGGGCGCTCGATATCCGCAGCGACTTCGTCGACGGCGCGTTCATGTCGCTGGCGGCAAACCTGCCGACGACGGCCATCACCATCAATCGCACCATGGGTCTCGGCTTCGACGGCCCGCCCACCCGGGCCCAGGTGACCGAGATCGTTCGCCGCTATCGCGAGGCGGGGGTCACGCGCTTCTTCATCGGCCTGTCGCCGCGCACGGATACGCCGGAGATGACGGCGTGGCTGACCGGCCTCGGCCTCGTCGAGGCACGAACCTGGAAACGCTTTTGGCGCGGCACGGCCCCGCCGCCGGAGATCACGACCGACCTCGAGGTGGTCGAAGCCGGCCCGGAGCATGCCGAGGCGATGGGCCGGATCGCCGCCGAGGGGTTCGAACTGGGGTCGGCGGGGGCACCGCTGTTCGCCCAGATGGTCGGACATCCGGGCTGGACGGTGTTCGTCGCCCTCGACGGCGACCGCGTGGTCGCCACCGGATCGCTGATCATGCGCGGCACAACCGCACTCCTGGACTGGGGAGCGACCGCCCCGGAAGCCCGTGGCCGCGGCGCCCAGGGTGCGCTGATGGCGGCCCGCATCGCCAAGGCCATGGCACTCGGCGCCGACATCATGACGACGGAAACCGGCGAGGAGGCGGAAGGGGACGAGCAGATTTCCTGGCACAACATCGTGAAGATGGGCTTCGAGCCCTACTACACCTTGCGCAACTTCGCGCCGCCGAAGGCCTGAACCCGATCCCGGCGTATCGACGTGGCCGGGCTTTGTCATCCGCGAGACCCGTCCCGGCCGGCGCCGTTCCGACACCACCGACCCGAAGCCGCAGGCCGCCGCCGCCGACGGCGCATGATGTCCAATGCCGACCACGATACGCTTATATAGGAGGCATGGTTAACGGACCGGAGGCCCACACCATGCCCAACCTGCGCGCCTTTCTGTCTCTGATCCTGGGCATCCTCATCCTTTGTACGGTGCTGCTGAGCGCCTCTCACCGGGAACTGCGCGAAGAGATCCACGGGTTCGAGGCGCGCCTCATCGACGGGCTGTCGACCCCGCGTCGAGCCGGCACGACGGAAGCCGGCGTCACCACGGTCGCCGATCTCCCCGAACCGGTGCGCCGGTACTTCGCCTTCACCTTTCCGGAGGGGCCGCCGACGAGCATCGCGGCCACTGACATCCTCGGGGTCGAGGTCGAGATGCGCGGGCAGTTCCGCCGGCCGCTCGCAGACGATTTCCATGACACCGCGGCGCGTCAGATCGTCGACGCGCGATCCCCGGGCATGGTCTTTTCCGCCAACACCTGGATCACGCCGCCGATCTGGGCGATCGCCTACGACGCCTACCTCGAGGGCGAAATGGAGATGGAAGCCCGGGTCCTGTCCGCCTTCACCGTCATGCACCAGGGGTCGACCCCGGACCTCGACCGCGCATCCCTGCGGCGCTGGCTGATCGAGAGCCCGACCTATCCCACTGCACTGTTGCCGGGCGGGCCGGTCACCTGGGAGCCGATCGACGATCGTCACGCCCGGGCGGTTGCCCGCGCCCATGGGGTCGAGGCAGCCCTGGTCGCGACCTTCCGGGACGACGGCTCGCTGGCGCGGTTCGACGCGGAGGAGGACGGGGATCTCTCCACGCCCTATCACGGCTCCGGGGAGCATGTGGAACGGCGCGACTACCGCCGGGTCGACGGCATTATGATCCCGATGGCGTTTACCATCGCGCGCGCCGCCGATGGCGACATTTTCCCGTTCTGGCAGGGTCGCATCACGACCTTCCGCTTCCTGCGCGAGGATGAGCCGGAGGCCCCGCCGGCCTGACCCGTCCTTGGGCGTTCGACCCGGCGGTTAACCGCGTCTCAATCGTTGCCGACCTCTACTCCAGGACACCCTCGGGCGGCTCAATGCCACCTTGGGGTTCACGCCGCAAATGCCGTGTCCTGTCCGACAGAAGAGGGTTCGATGGCGCGCACGGTCGCGGTCGGCTGTGCCGGCAGCGATGGGGAGGTCGACCGGATCGAGACGGCGGTTCATGAAGCACTCACCAATGCGCTGCTGCATGGCTGCCTGGAGGTCGACGGCTTCTCCCGGTCCAGCGCCGACAGCCTCCTGGAGCAATCGGCCAGGATCGCGGCGCGCGCGGACGACCCTGCCTATGCAACTCGGCGCATCCGGTTGTCGGTGGTCCCGGCGGACGGGGGACACATCGTCGTGGTCGGCGACGACGGGCCGGGCTTCGACCCCGACGCGATCGGCAACGGCGCCGGGCGCGGCATCACGATCCTGACCCGGCTGGCCGATGCGGTCGCCTACTCGACGGTGGGCAACGTCGTGCGGCTGACATTCCGGACACCGGCTCCGCCGGTGGCACCTGGGCCGGCCTGATCAGGCCTCGCGCCGACGCACGCACACCAGCGTCAGATCGTCCTCCGGCGACCAGCCGAGCCGCTCGCCGAGCAGCGAGGTGACCGCGCCCGCCGGCTCTTCCCAGGCCGCCGCGGCCGCCAGCACCTCCTCGAACACACCCTGACCCTGGGCACGGTCGAGCGGGTCCAGCCCCTCGACCAGGCCGTCGCTGAACAGGGCGAACATCGCCCCCGGCGGCAGCTTCAGGGACCGGGTTGGATAGGTCCGGCCCGCCTGGATGCCGAGCGGCAGCCCGCGCCCGCTGCCGCGCAGAACGCCCGCCTCGTCGGCGAGCACGACCACGGGGTCGGGTGCGCCGGCGGCGGCATAGCGGATCTCGCCCCTGGCAACGTCGACCACTGCGACGACCGCCGTCGCATAGCGCCCCGTCGGCAGCTGTTCGACCAGGAAGTCGTTGATGCGGGCGAGGTAGGCGCCGGGATCGGCCTCCGACATGGCGGTTGCGGCATGGACCGCGTTCAGGCGGAACACGTAGAGCGCGGCATCCACGCCGTGGCCGGAGAAGTCGTAGACACAGAGCGCGAAGCAGTCCTCCGTCAACGGCGAGAACGTCCAATGGTCGCCGCCGAGATGGGACGACGGCCGGAACAGGCTGGAGATCGCGGCACCGTAGCCGGCCTCGATCGCCGCGACCCGCTGGCGCGACGGCAGCAGGTGCATCTGCAGTTGCTGGGCGGCCTGGAGCTCATCCTCGACCCGCTTGTGGAGGACGCTCAGACGCTCATGCGCCGCAGCCAGCGCGCCATAGGCGTTATGGAGTTCGCCCGCCTGGGCCTCGATCGTGCGCAGGGTCTGCTTGCGCTGGGTGATGTCGGTGACGGTGACGACGAGCCCGGCGCCCGACGGCGTGATCGCCATTTCCAGCTCGCGCGTGGTGCCCGCGACGGTGATCGCGGCATGCACCCGGCGCGGGGCGGCGGCGGCCAGCACGAGGGCCATTTCCTGCCTCAGCCGCCCGGCGGAGACCAGGTCGAGGAGGGCGCCGAACGCCACCGCCTCGACGCTGTCGTTGGCCGGGATGGCGAACATGTCGGACGCCGCCGGGTTGGCGAACTGGATGTCGAAATCCCGGACCTCGCCCCGGATGCCGCGCAAGGGCATGACGAACATGACGCCGGAGGCGCTGTCGGTGACCAGCACGTTCAGCAACTCGGTCCACAGGAAGATCGGCCGCATATGGACGATCAGGTCGGTCGGCTCCTTCGGCTCCGAGCGGACCGGCAGGATCAGGCGTTCCCAGGTGTGCACGGCCTCCGCATCGACCGACCGGCTGACGACATGGATCGGCAGTTCGACCGCCAGCGATTCCCGATAGAGCTGGTCGAGGAAGCCCGCGGTCTCCCCGTTGTGGCCGAGCCCTGATCCCCGGTGGCTCGGCTCCCGGGGGCTCGGCTCCCGGGGGCTCGGCTCCCGGGGGCTCGGCTCCCGATGGCTCGGCCCCCAGGTGCGAGGCACGTCGCGGGCCGCGCGCTGGCCGACATGGCGGGGGCGGAGATCGCCCCCGGTCGGGGCAACTAGAAGAGCGAGGTCGTCGCCGTAGCGCGCGATCGAGGCCGGGACGATGTCGACGGCGTCGGGCACGCCTCCGCCGGCCGGTGCCGCCATGCGCCAATCGGCGAGGAGGGCACGCATGTCCGGGTGCGAGACACGGACGTCGATGGCGCCGAAATGAACCCGGTCGAACACGCTGGGGAACCACTGGTAGCCGGACGCGGGATGCCCCCCGGACAGCGTTCTACCGCCCGGTCGAAGACATCGGGCGGGAGTATGGGGCGACCGGTCCTACCAGATCATGAACCCGACGACGGGCCGCCCGATCGGTTGCTGAGAGGCCGGTTGCAAAAACCGGCAGGCAGGTGCGACGCTTCGCCCCAATGGACGACAAGACAAGTCCGCCGTCAGGAGGAAACCCGCCATGCGCTTCGGCGTCTTCTATGAGCTGCAGAATCCCAAGCCGTGGGACGAGACCTCGGACCATCGCCTGGTCCACCAGGCGATCGAACAGGTGTGCCTGGCCGACCGCCTCGGCATCGATCACGCCTGGGCGGTCGAGCACCATTTCCTCGAGGAGTACTCCCACTGCTCCGCGTCCGACGTGGTGCTGGCGGCCCTCGCCTCACGCACGCAGCGGATCCGCCTCGGCTTCGGCATCCGCCAGGTGATCCCGAACTACAACCACCCGGCGCGCACGGCGGAAAGCGTGGCAATGCTCGACCTGGTCTCCAACGGCCGGGTCGAATTCGGCATCGGCGAGGGCGCGACCCGGCTCGAACTCCACGGCTTCAACATCCCGGCCAAGCGCAAGAAGGCGCTGGCGCTGGAGGCCGCGGGCGAGATCGCCAACATGATGGTGATGGAGCCCTATCCCGGGTTCGAGGGGGAGGGCTTCACCATGCCCTGCCGCAACGTCCTGCCGAAGCCGCTGCAGAAACCCCACCCGCCGATGTGGATGGCGTGTTCCAACCGCCAGACGATCGAGATCGCGGCGCGGAACGGCCTGGGCGCGCTCGCCTTCACCTTCCTCGACCCGGAGGAGGCGAAGACCTGGTCCGACATCTACTACGGCATCATCCGCTCTGAAGAATGCGTGCCGCTCGGCCACCGGGTGAACGCCAACATCGCCCTGGTCGCCGGCTTCGGCCTCAATGAGGATGCGGAGGAGGCGCGCCGCCGCGGGGCCGACGGCCTCGCCTTCTTCCGCTATGCGATCAACGCCCTGGTCGCCAACGATGCCCGCCCCGGCCGCTCGCGCCTGTGGGAGGAGTATGAGGAGTTGCGCGGCCGCGACCTGCCGACCCTCACCGCCCCGGGCATCGACACGCCGGACGCCTTCGCCAACTACGTCCGCGAGTTCCAGGCGGTGGGCGTCGACCAGATCATCCTGTTGCAACAGGGCGGCAAGAACCGGCACGAGCATATCTGCGAGAGCCTGGAGCTGTTCGCGAAGACCGTGATGCCGGAATTCGTCGAGGGCCGAGCGGCACGCGATGCCAAGAAGGCCGCCGACCTTGCCCCCCATGTCGAGGCAGCGCTAGCCCGCAAGATCTGGCGCCAGCCCCTGGCGGAGGAGGAAATCCCGGTCGTCGGCGCGACCCGGGAGAAGGAAGCGATCTACCGCACGGACGGGGCGGAGGCTGCCGCCGGGGGCTGATCGCTCCCCCGGCTTGCCTTCGGGCCTGGGGGCATGCTGCTGTCGCGCCCGTCGATCGAGGCCAGCCGCAGAGGTCCGACCTGCCGGCAAGGGCCGCCGCGGCCTCCCCCCGACCCGTGTCCTGCCTGCCGACGTCCTTGACCCCTGGCCCATGCGCGGGATACCGCCTCGCCCCATTGCACCGCAAAAGGGCGAGGGCACGCGAGGTGGATTGGCTGGTCGAGTTCGTTTGGCTGCTTGCCGACCAGTTGCGTTCGCCCACCCTCGCCTTCCTGATCGGCGGCATGGTGCTGGCCGCCTGCCGCAGCAACCTCGAAATCCCCGACGCGGTCTACAAGTTCGCGGTCTTCGCGCTCCTGATGCGGATCGGCCTCGACGGCGGCATCGAACTGCGCACCGCCGACCCGGCGGCGGTCGGCCTGCCGGCCCTGATGGCGGCGGGGATCGGGGCCGGCATCGTCCTCCTCGGCCGTGGCACGCTCGCCCTGCTGCCCGGGGTCAAGCGCGAGGACGCGATCGCAACCGCCGGCCTGTTCGGGGCGGTCAGCGCCTCCACCCTCGCCGCCGCCATGCTGGTTCTGGAGGAAGAGGGCATCGGGTATGAGGCGTGGCTGCCCGCGCTCTATCCGTTCATGGACATCCCCGCCCTGGTCGCCGCCATCGTGCTCGCCGGGCTCCATGAGACCAAGGTCGGTCCCGGCGACAGCCGCGGCGGGCGGATATCCGCGGTGATGGCCGACAGCCTTCGCGGCTCGGCGATCTCCGCCCTTCTGCTCGGCCTCGGCCTCGGCCTCCTGGCCCGGCCCGATGCGGTGTTCCGGGACTTCTACGACCCGTTGTTCGCCGGGTTCCTGTCGATACTGATGCTCATCCTGGGCATGGAGGCATATTTGCGCCTGGGCGAGCTCGCCCGGGTCGCACACTGGTATGTGGTCTATGCCGCCCTGGCACCGCTGGTCCACGGGCTGGTCGGCTTCGGCTTCGGCTGGGTCGCCCACCAGTGGACCGGCTTCAGCCCCGGCGGGGTCGTCTTGCTGGCGGTCCTGGCCGGGTCCAGCTCCGACATCTCCGGCCCGCCGACCCTGCGCGCGGGCATCCCGACCGCCAACCCGTCGGCCTATATCGGGGCGTCGACCAGCATCGGGACACCGGTCGCCGTGGTCCTCGGCATCCCGCTCTACGTCGCCCTGGCGCGCGCCGTCTTCGGCCTATGACCCGGGCGTCTCGAACCGGTGGCCGCGGAACTTCTCCGGCCGCAGGATCTCGACCGGCTCCAGATAGGCGATGCCGGAATAGGTCGAGAAGTAGCGCTCCACCACCTCCTCGACGATGCGGGAGGCGACGTCGCGGTCGGTGGTGATCACCTCTATCCGGACATTGGCGAAGGCGTCGACCACCGACGCGCGGGAGGTCGAGCGGATACCGCGGCTGCCCTTGCCGCCGGCCGCCACCGCCGTATAGCCGGTGGCCCCGGCCGCGTCGATGATCGCCACCACCTGATCCAGGATCAGCTTCTCGGTGACGATCACGACCTTGGTTGCAGGTTGGAACATGGTCCGGCGCCGCCGTCAGTAGATCGACTTTGCCTCGCCGGACGGCGTTGCGGCCCCGGCCCTCATCGTCTTCACCGTCTGGTTGGCGGCGGCGCGCAGGAGGTTGGTGTCCATGCCGACGGTCGCGAGGTCGAAGCCGAGATCGAACATCTTGAGCGCGTATTCCGGCGCCTGGGTGTGGATGCCGGCCTTGAGGCCGTGCTTCTTGGCGCCGGCCAGGATCTCCTTGATCGCCTCGAACGCCGGGCCTTCCTCCCGGTCCGGGGTCGGGCCGACGCCGAGCGTGATGCCGAGGTCGCTGGGGCCGATATAGATGCCGTCGAGGCCCGGGACGGAGAGGATCGCGTCGAGATTGTCCATCGCCTGGCGCGTCTCGATCATGGCAATGGCGAGCAGGGTCGAATTCGCCTCCTCCGCATAGCCCGCCCCGGCATACATCGACGCGCGCGAGGGGCCGTAGCTGCGATAGCCGGCGGGCGCGTAGCGGCAGGCGCCGACGAAGCGCTCGCACTCCTCCTTCGTGTTCACCATCGGGCAGATGATGCCGTAGGCGCCGGCGTCGAGCAGCTTCATGATGATGCCCGGCTCGTTCCACGGAACCCGGGCGAGCGGTGTCGCATCGGTCTGGGCGGCGGACTGCAACAGCGCCAGGGCCGTCTGATAGTCGATCAGGCCGTGCTGCAGGTCGACGGTGATGCTGTTATAGCCGGCGCGCGCCATGATCTCGGCCGAGACACCGCTCGGGATCGCGAGCCAGCCGTTCACAACCGGCTCACCCGCCGCCCACTTGTCCTTGACGCCATTCGCCCGCATCGCCGTTCCTCCCGCTGCACGTCGTCTTCGTTGGTCTTGCTCCACCAGCATTGCCGCCCGGGGTCCCCCCTTGTCCAGCCACGTCAGGGTCGGCGGCATCGAAACGCCGGGACTCTCAAGTCCTCGGGCGGCGGGCCGACGGGTCGGTGAAGAAGCGCGGCAGCGAAAAACCGAGGCCGTAGAGGGCGCAGAGGAAGTAGGTGCCGATGGCAAGCCCGGAGGCGACACGGCAGCCAGTCTGGTCGATCAGTTCCGGCGCCGCACAGCTGTCGTCGATCGGGGCGGCGGCGAACAGGATGATCAGGCCGAGGACCGCGCGCAGGAAGGCGACCAAGGTCTTGCCCCGGGCGACCGCCATGGCGCCGACACTGCCGGCCCAGCCGCCGACGGCCAGAACATGGAGGCTCGCGACGATGCCGCTGGTGGTCGTCGCCCGGACCAGGCTGTTCGGCCCCTGGGCGATCTCGACCCCGAAATCGGCCTCGGCCAGGCCCAGGACATGAAGGCCGGCCCAATGGCCGACGACCGCCCCGAAACCGAAGCCGACCAGGCCGACCGCCGGCACCACCTCGAACGTCTCGCGCTCCCCCTTCACGTCTCAAGCTCCCAATTGCGGCGGTGCTGCCCGCCCGGCCGACCCGGGCCGTCCGGCTCGCCTGCCCTTTCCTCGGCCCCCCTTGGCTTGCCATAGTCGGGCAAACGACAAGATCGGCCGAAACAAAAAAGTGAGGCCGGCAACCGGAAAGGGAGGCAGCAAGCCATGGCATGGGATTTCGAGACCGAGCCCGAGTTCCAGGAGAAGCTCGACTGGATCGAGGACTTCGTGAAGACGCGGGTCGAACCGCTCGACCACATCCTCGGCAGCCCCTACGACGTCGCCGACCGCAAGCGCAACGCCCTGGTCCGGCCGCTCCAGGCGGAGGTCAAGGCCAAGGGTCTGTGGGCCTGTCATTTGGGGCCGGATCTGGGCGGACCCGGCTACGGCCAGGTGAAGCTCGCGCTGATGAACGAGATCCTGGGCCGCACGCGCTTCGGGCCCAGCGTCTTCGGCTGCCAGGCGCCGGACAGCGGCAATGCCGAGATCCTGGCCCATTTCGGCACGCCCGAGCAGAAGAAGCGCTGGCTGGAACCGCTGCTCGCCAACGAGATCGTCTCCTGCTTCTCGATCACCGAGCCGCAGGGCGGGGCCGACCCCAAGGTGTTCACCACCCGCGCCCATCAGGAGGGCGGCGACTGGGTCATCAACGGCCAGAAATGGTTTGCGTCCAACGCCCGCTACGCGTCGTTCCTGATCACCATGGCGGTGACCGACCCCGACGCCGCGTCCCCCTATGACCGGATGTCGATGTTCATCGTGCCGACGGGCACCCCGGGCATGGAGATCGTGCGCAATGTCGGCTTCCTGGGGGAGGTTGCGGACACCCACGCCTACATGGATTTCACCAACTGCCGGGTCCCGGCGGAAAACATGCTGGGGGCACGCGGCCAGGCCTTCCTGGTGGCCCAGACCCGTCTTGGCGGCGGGCGCATCCACCACGCCATGCGCACGATCGGGGAAGCGAAACAAGCCCTCGACATGATGTGCACGCGCGTCTTGAGCCGGGAGACTCAGGGCCAGCGCCTGTGGGAAAAGCAGATGGTGCAGGAAAAGATCGCCGACAGCTGGGTCGAGCTCGAACAGTTCCGCCTGCTGGTCTTGCGCACCGCCTGGCTGATCGACAAGCACAAGGACTACAAGAAGGTGCGCAAGGACATCTCCGCCGTGAAAGCGGCAATGCCCAAGGTGCTGCACGACATCGCGTCCCGCGCGCTGCACATCCACGGTTCTCTCGGCATTTCCAAGGAACTGCCGCTCGCCGACATGGTCATGCAGTCGTTCCATGTCGGCCTCGCCGACGGCCCGGGAGAGGTGCACAAGGCGACCCTGGTCAAGCAGCTATTGCGCGAATACAGCCCGGACAACGGCCTGTTCCCGCACTATCACCTGCCGGCCGAGCGCGACCGTGCCTGGCAGCTCTACGGTGACACGCTGGAGGACCTGGGCGACATGGCGGAGGCGGCGGCGTCATGACCGATGCGCCGGAACTGGCGCCGGTCCGCGCGGACGAGGAACTGGCCTGGGACCGGCTGGAAGCCCATCTGAAGGCCCGTATCGAGGGTCTCGACGGGCCGATGGAGGTGCTCCAGTTCCCCGGCGGAAACGCCAACCTCACCTACCTCGTGCGGTTTCCGGAGGCCCCGGCCGACCGGCGGGAACTGGTGGTGCGCCGCCCGCCGCTGGGGCCGGTCGCCCCCGGTGCCCATGACATGGGCCGCGAATACCGGGCGCTGACCGGGCTCGCCCCGGTCTTCGACCGCGCCCCCAAGCCGTTCCTCCATTGCGAGGACGAGGGCGTCATCGGCGCCCCCTTCCTGGTGATGGAACGGCGCACCGGTGTCGTCATGCGCGGGGAGGTGCCGGCGGAACTGCAACGGTTCGAGGAGGTCGAACGGCGCATGAGCTTCGCCCTCGTCGATGCCATGGCCGACTTCCACGCGCTCGATCCCGAGGCCATCGGTCTCGGCGGCCTGGGCAAGCCGGCGGGCTTCGTCGAGCGTCAGGTCCATGGCTGGATGAAGCGCTGGGAGCGGGCGAAGGACCGCGACCTGCCGGTTGCCGAGCGGGTCTATCGGCGCCTGATCGAGACCATGCCGGACCAACAGGGACCGAGCCTGGTGCACAACGACCTGAAGCTCGACAACTGCCAGTTCGATCCAGCGAACCCGGGCCGCGTGAAATCGATCTTCGATTGGGACATGACCACGGTCGGCGACCCGCTGATCGACCTCGGCACCCTGCTCGGCTACTGGAACGACCCGGGCGATACCAAGAGCCGGTCGGCCGCCCCGGTCGCCAGCGACGGTCGCTACCCGACCCGGGCTGAGATCACCGCACGTTACGCCGGTCGGTCGAGCGCCGATCTTTCCCGCATCGGCTGGTATGAGGCGTTCGCCCTGTGGAAGACCGGCGTCGTCGTCCAGCAGATCTTCATCCGCTGGAAGCTGGGCCAGACCCAGGACCCACGGTTCGAGGCGATGGGCCCGCGGGTCCCGGTCCAGATGGACCTGGCGGAGGCGACGCTCGACGCCGCCTGACCGCCGCCGCCGTGACCGTCGCCTCCGTGACCGTCGCCTCCCTGGACGTCTCGATCAGCCCTCGGCGAGGGAGGCGACCGCGGCCTCGACACCGCCTTTCGTGTAGGGAACACCGGCGAGCGTCATCGACAGTTCGACGATGGAAAGCGCGCCCAGCAGCATCGGCTCGTTCAGGTCGCCCATATGGCCGATGCGGAAGACCTTGCCGCCGAGCTTGGTGAGGCCGCCGCCGAGCGAGACGTTGTACTTGTCGATGGCGATCCGGCGCACCTTCTCGGCATCGGACCCGTCCGGCACCAGGATCGCTGAGACGGAGTCGGAAAAGGTGTCGGGATTGGTGCAGTAGAGTTCCGGGCCGCCGTTCTGCGACCACACGGCCGCGGCTGCCCGGGTCGCCTTTGCCAACCGGTTGTGACGGGCGAAGACGTTGTCCAGGCCCTCTTCCTCCAGCATCTTCAGGCCCTCCTGCAGGCCGAAGAAGAGATGCACCGGGGCGGTGCCGACGAACCAGGGCTGGCCCTTGTCGTTGGTGCGCGGCTTCCAGTCCCAATAGCGCCGCGGCATGCGCGCCGACTGGGTCGCTTCCATCGCCTTCGGCGACACGCCGGTGAAGCAGACGCCCGGTGGCAGCATCAGGCCCTTCTGCGAGCCGCCGACGGCGACGTCGACCTTCCAGTCGTCCATGCGGAAGTCGAAGGACGCCAGGGAGGAGATGGTGTCGACGAAGAACAGCGCCGGGTGCCCGGCGGCGTCGATCGCCTGCCGCAGCAGGTCGATGCGGTTGGCGACGCCGGTGGAGGTCTCGTTGTGGACCGCGAGCACGGCACGGATGTCGCGCGCGGTATCCTCGCGCAGCTTGGCTTCGAGCGCGTTCGGGTCGATGCCGCGGCGCCAGTCGCCGGCAAGCGTCTCGACCTTGAGGCCGAGAGCCTCGGCCATGGTCGTCCAGAAGACGGAAAAGGCGCCGCTTTCCAGGACCAGGACTGTGTCACCGGGCGAACAGGTGTTGGCGAACGCGATTTCCCAAGCACCGTGGCCGGAGGCGGCGTAGGCGTAGACTGGATGTTCGGTCTTGAAGACCCGCTTCAGCCCGGCGAAGCACTCCTCCGCAACGGCCTTGAATTCGGTTTCGACGAAGTCCACGGCCGGCCGGTGCATGGCGTTCAGGACACGGTCGGGGATGTTGGTCGGACCCGGGTTCATGAAGAACTGGCGGCCGCGCATCACTGGCGTCACGGGCATAGGTCTCCTGGAAGGTCGGAACGAAAATGTCCGGCCGAAGGGCGTTCCGGCCGGACCGCGGAAGATAGGCGAAAACGCAGTCGATCAGCCTTGCGCATCCTGGGCGGCTGCCCGGCGCTCGGCCCTGGCTTCATCCTGGCGGTCGTAATAGGTCTTCATGACCAGGAAGAGAACGCCGACCGCCCCGACGAAGATCGTCAGTCCGGTCATGTAGAACGGACCGCTGCGGGTGATACCGGCCAGAACCAGGCCGACGAATGCCGAAACCGCGCCGCCGATGCCCAGCCGGCGGATATCCGCGGGGCCCCCGTTCAAGAGCGGCGGCAGCCAGGGCGGCGACTGCCCGTCGAGGTGGCAATCGAGCTGGTAGAACGCATAGGCGAATGCGGCACCGGCGACCAGAACGGCCACCACATGGGCTTCCGGATTGTTCGAACTGGACCCGATCAGCAGGGCTGCCAGCGCCACCACCACCGGACCCCCGATGGCAATCCACCACTTCGGCATAACGTCCTCTCTCCCCGATCCTCCGGCACACTCCGTTGAGGGATGGCGCCAGGAAATGTCTTTATCCGCGATCGATTGTCGCGAAAGATTTGGGGCATAACCACACGGCATGGCAAGGAGGTGCGCGCATTCGCTCCGACCGGCCTGCCCTGTTCGACCCGACCCTCGGGTCCGCTGACCGACTGGTGGAGATCATGGCGGATAAGAAGCCGGAAAAGAGCCTTGGCGAACGGTTCGAGGCGCTGCGCGCGCAGGTCGTGCACCTCGCTGCCTATTTGCAGAAGGTCAAGCGCGAACTCGCGACCATCCAGGCGGAGGACGGGACCCCGGACCACTTCGTCGCGATCAGCGATCAATTGGACGCCATCGGCCGTTCGACCGAGGACGCTTCCGAACAGATCATGGAGGCGAACGAGACGATCATTGCGATGATGGACAAGCTCGGCAAACGGTCGATGGACGACAAGACCGCGGAGATCGTGTTCGAGGTGAAGGAGCAGGCCAACAAGGTGTTCGAGGCCTGTGCCTTCCAGGACCTGACCGGCCAGCGCATCACCAAGATCACCAAGACGATGGCGCTGATCGAGGAAACGGTCAGGGCCCTCGTCGACCTGGTCGGCGTCGACGATACGGTCGAGGCAAGCCGGCTTGCGGAAGCCGCGATCAAGGTCGATGCCGGCATTCGCCTCGACGGCCCCCAGGAAGGGGTCAGCCAGGCGGACATCGACGCCCTGTTCGACTGAGCCCTGTTCGACTGAGCCCTGTTCGACTGAGCCCTGTTCGACTGAGCCCTGTTCAACTGAACCCTGTTCGACTGAACCTTGGGAGGGAGCCGCGGCCGGCGATGCGGCGCGACAGCGTCGCCCTGTCGCTGCTAACCGTCCGGTCGGTTGGCTTGCGGACGGCGACGGCCCTTCGCATTATCGCATCGAACCAGACACACCGCGCCTGAAACCCCCGGGAGGAAGCTCCGTCATGCACATGCACCCCAACGGCTACAGCCCTTCCTATGTGACGGAGGACATCGCGATCTTCCGCGATGCCAGCCGCAAGTTCCTGGAACAGGAAATTGCCCCGCACATGGACCAGTGGATCGAGGATGGCGTAATCGGGCGGGAGGCCTGGACCAAGTGCGGCGAGGCCGGGCTCCTGTGCGCGTCGATGCCGGAACAGTACGGCGGCGCCGGCGGCACCTTCGCCCATGAGGCGGTCCTGATCGAGGAGCAGGAATACGCCGGCATCTCCGGCTTCGGCATGTCGCTCCACAACGCCATCATCGCCCCCTACATCCTGCGCTACGGCAGCGAGGATCAGCGCCGCCGCTGGCTGCCGAAGCTGGCGACCGGCGAACTGATCGGCGCGATCGCGATGACCGAACCGGGCACTGGGTCCGACCTCCAGGCGGTCAAGACCACGGCCAAGAAGGACGGCAACCAGTACGTCGTCAACGGCCAGAAGACCTTCATCACCAACGGCCAGATGGCCAACCTGATCATCGTCGTCGCCAAGACAGACAGCTCGCAGGGGGCCAAGGGCACCTCGCTGGTGGTGGTCGAGACCGACGAGGTCGACGGTTTCCGGCGCGGCCGCAACCTCGAGAAGGTCGGGATGGAGGCGGCCGACACCTCCGAACTGTTCTTCGACGAAGTGCGCGTGCCCACCGCCAACATGCTGGGCGAGGAAGAGGGCCGCGGCTTCTACCAACTGATGGAACAGCTGCCCCAGGAGCGCCTGATCATCGGCCTGCAGGCAATTTCCATGATCGAACGCGCGATCAAGGTCACGGTGGACTACACCAAGGAACGCAAGGCTTTCGGCAAGTCGATCCTCGACTTCCAGAACACCCGCTTCAAGCTGGCCGAAGCCAAGACAGAGGCGACGGTGGCGCGCATGTTCATCGACCGCTGCGTCGACCTTCTCCTCGAAGACAAGCTCGACGCCACAACAGCCGCGATGACCAAGTGGTGGACCACGGAACTGCAATGCAAGATCGTCGACGAGTGCCTGCAGCTGCACGGCGGCTACGGCTACATGGTCGAATACCCGATCGCGCGAATGTTCAAGGACGCCCGCGTCCAGAAGATCTACGGCGGTACCAACGAAATCATGAAGGAACTGATCTCACGCACGCTGTGAGGTCGGACGATTGACGCCGATCCGGCAGGTGCCATGGAAGCTACCCCCCGAAGCCCTGTTGTTTCGGGGGGTTTTGCTTCCCATGTGCGTAGGCGGCAGCGGCCTGCCGACAGGACAAACCGCCAGGGTCGAGCGCCATGAGCACCCGGATGTCGATCTTCAACAGCCCGTTCCTTCTGGGCTTCGACCAGTTCGAAAGGTCCCTGGACCGGGTGACGAAGACAGCGACCGACGGCTATCCGCCCTACAACATCGAACAGGTCGGTGAGGATGCGTTCCGCATCACGCTCGCCGTCGCCGGCTTCCGGCCGGAGGATCTGTCCGTCCAGATCGAGAACAACCAGCTTCTGATCCGCGGTCGCCAGCAGGACGACAAGGACCGGGTCTATCTCCACCGCGGCATCGCCGCCCGCCAGTTCCAGCGCGGTTTCGTGCTGGCCGAGGGGATCGAGGTGACCGGTGCCGAACTCGACAACGGCCTCCTCAATATCGACCTCTTCCGGCCGGTGCCGGAAAGTCGTGTCAAGACGGTCGAAATTCGTCAGGCCGCCAAGGGCCGGGCCATCGGCTCCAAGCCGGTCGAGAAGCTGGCCGACAAATCCCCGGATCCGGCTGACGGCGACGCTTGAGGCTTACCCGGCATAAGGAAGGGCAAGGGCTTGGCCCCGGGGAGCACGCGTCGGCGTCAAGCAGCCTCGTAGGCCGCCGTGTCCGACCCGAGAAGGGCACGAATGGCATCCTCGCCATCGGCATTGCGCAGGCGTTCGCACAAGCCCTGATCGCGAAGCGTGCGCGACACATGCGCCAGCGCCTTCAGGTGATCGGCACCGGCGTCGGTCGGCGCCAAGAGCATGTAGACGAGATCGACCGGCATGTCGTCGACGGCATCGAAGGGGACCGGCCGCTCCAGCCGCGCGAAGATGCCGATAACCCGGGAAAGGGAGCCGATGCGGCCATGCGGGATCGCGATCCCGCCGCCGATGCCGGTGCTGCCCAGGCGCTCACGCTCGATCAGGACATCGAACACGCGCGCTTCCGGTTCCGCCACCAGCGGGGCGGCATGCCGCGCCAGTTCCTGGATCAGTTGCTTCTTCGACGACGCGCGAAGCGTGGCGATAACGACTGAAGGCGTCATGGGATTGCGATCCCCTTCACCCGTCCGGGAACAACGGGCCTGAACAACGGCCCCGGGACATCAGTCGGCGGCCTGGTCGTTACCGCGCGGATCGACCCAGCCGACATGGCCGTCGGCCCGGCGATAGACCATGTTGAGCCCGCCATGCGCCCGGTTCCTGAACATCAGCGCCGGCAGTTCCGCGAGATCCATGCGCATCACTGCCTCGCCGACGGTCAGGGTCTCGACCGGCATCTGCATCTCTGCGACGACGGTCGGTTCACCCTCCGGCTCGACGTGATCATCGGTCTCGGGCTCGGGCTCCTTCTCCAGGATGTACTGGGCGGCGACGATCGCCTCGCCCGCGCCCTCGTCCGCCCGGCTGTGATGGTCCTTCAGCCGGCGCTTGTAGCGCCGCAGCCGCTTGCCGACCCGTTCCGTCGCCTGGTTGATGGCGCCATACGGGTCATCGGCATCGGCCGCCGACTGCATGTGGATGCCGCGGCCGACATGCACGGTGACATCGGCGCGGTAGAGATGCGCGTGCCGGGAGAAGACGACCGTCGCCTCGATCGGGTTGGAAAAGTACTTCCCCGTTACACCGGCGAGTGTCTCCTCAACGTGATTGCGCAGCGACTGGCCAACATCCAGCTGCTTGCCCTTGACGGTGATCTGCATTGAGTCTCGATTTACTTCTGAAGGAGTGATCCCGGGTCAGGTCATCGGGCCTCGGGACTTCGGCCGCGCCCGCCGTCAACTGTGCCGGGGTCGCGACATTGGTCCTGACGCCAATGGCTTGTCAAGGTGAGATGGGGTGGCGCCGGGCCGTTGTCAGCCTCCGGCGCCGTGGCGCCGGCAATCGCTCCCGCGCGGGGGCCTTACCGGGTCCCCCGGTTCTTCTGTCGCCGGCGCTGTACCGAGGAGGGGATGTTCAGCATCTCCCGGTACTTGGCAACCGTGCGCCGCGCGATATCGATGCCGTCTTCGCGCAGGATCTCGACGATGCGGTCGTCGGAGAGGATCGCCGTCGCCGGCTCCTGATCGATCATCGTCTTGATCCGGTGGCGCACGGCCTCGGCCGAGTGCGCGGCCGCCCCGCCGGATCCCGGGATCGCGGTCGAGAAGAAGTACTTGAGCTCGAAGACGGCCCGCGGGGTCGCCATGCACTTGTTGGTCGTGACCCGGCTGACCGTGCTCTCGTGCATGCCGATCGCCTCGGCGATGTCGCGCAGGATCAGCGGCCGCAGGTGCTCGATCCCGTGGCGGAAGAACGCCTCCTGCTGGCGCACGATCTCGCTCGCCACCTTCAGGATGGTGTTGGCGCGCTGGTCCAGGGACTTCACCAGCCAATTGGCCGAATTCAGCTGTTCGGCCAGATACTCCCGTTCCTCCTTGGACCGGGCGCTCTGGCTGACCTGGGTGTAGTAGCGGCGGTTGACCAGCACCTTCGGCAGCGTCTCGGGGTTGAGCTCGATCAGCCACCCGCCCTCCGGATTGGGGCGCATCAAGATGTCCGGAACCACGGTCTGGGAGACGAAGCTCTCGAACTGGAGGGCGGGTTTTGGGTCGAGCTGGCGCAGCTCGGAGATCATCTCGGAAAGGTCTTCGTCATCGACCCCGCAGCGTGTCCTCAGGCCCGCAAGATCGCCGTCGGCGAGGAGGTCGAGGTTGTCCAGCATCGCCTGCATCGCCGGATCCAGCCGATCGCGTTCACGCAACTGAAGTGCGAGGCATTCCGCGAGCGACCGCGCGAAAAGCCCCGCCGGCTCGAACTGCTGGAGCCGGGCGAGAACCGCCATGACGCGCTCCTCCGCGGCACCCAGACGGGCGGCGAGGTCGCCGAGATCGGCGGTCAGGTATCCACTGTCGTCGAGGCTGTCGATCAGGCTGGCACCGATCAGCCGGTCGCCGGCATCGGTGACGTCGACGGAGAGCTGCGCCATCAGGTGGTCCCGCAGGTTGCCATCCCGCGCGACACGCTCCTCCCAGGATGCGCCGTCATCGTCGAAGCCGCCGCCGCGGCCGACCGTCGACCAGCCGTCACCGGTATCATAGGCGTGGCCGTCATCGCCCTCCGACGCACCAGCACCATCGGCCCGGAATTCGCCGTCCGGGCTCACCTCATCGTTCCAGACATTGCCGTAATCGGCGTCGAGGGCGGGTTCCTGGGCCGATCCGAAGGTCTCGGTCGAGGCCAGACGGTCGAGATCGGCCGTCCGCTCCGCCGGGGTCGCATCGGGCTCCGGCGCCAGGTTGGTGTTCGTGACCTGCCCCGGTTCGCCGTCATCGGCGAGACTGTCCGGGCCGTCGAGCAGCGGGTTCTGCTCCATCTCGCGCTCGACGAACGAGCTGAGCTCGATATTCGACAACTGCAGCAGCTTGATCGCCTGCTGCAGCTGCGGCGTCATCACCAGGGTCTGGCTCTGCCGGAGATCAAGCCGTTGGGATAGCGCCATTTCCGGTGTGTGTTCCGCCTCGCCCGGGGCCGCTGGCCAGCCCCCGCCGTCTTGCCGACATCCCCTGGGCGATCCCGCCGATCGCCGGGAAGCGCTAGGCAGGCGGACCCGTCAGAGGGAGAACCGTTCGCCGAGATAGACGCGCCGGACATCCTGGTGGGCGACGATCTCCGCGGGCGCACCCTCCATCAGGACGCGACCGTCATGCAAGATATATGCCCTGTCGACGATGTCCAGCGTTTCCCGCACATTGTGATCGGTTATCAGGACCCCGATGCCGCGGTGGCGAAGATGCCCGATCAGTTCCCGGATCTCACCCAGCGCAATCGGATCGATGCCGGCCAGAGGCTCGTCGAGCAACATGAACTGCGGCTGGGAGGCAAGGGCCCGCGCAATCTCGACCCGGCGCCGCTCACCACCGGACAGGGCCAGGGCCGGCGTGCGGCGCAGGTGGGAAATGGAAAACTCGGCGAGGAGTTCGTCGAGCATCGCTTCCCGCTGACGCCGGTTCGGCTCCATCACCTCCAGGATCGCACGGATGTTCTGCTCGACCGTCATGCCGCGGAAGATCGAGGACTCCTGCGGCAGGTAGCCGATCCCCATGCGCGCGCGGCGATAGAGCGGCAGATCGGTGATGTCCGCCCCGTCGAGGTGGATCGACCCGGCGTCGGCCGCGATCAGGCCGGTGATGATGTAGAAGCAGGTGGTCTTGCCCGCCCCGTTGGGGCCGAGGAGACCGACCGCCTCGCCACGCTGAACGCGCAGGGAGACATCCCGCAACACCGGACGTCGCTTGAAGCGCTTGCCGAGATTGCTGGCGATCAGCCCGTCATTCTTGGCAACGAGGCGCGGGGCGGAACCCGACCGCGACTTGGCGGAGGCCTGCTTGCCGGTGCCCTGGCGGGATCGCGGGTCGCGGACCGCGCGCACCACCCGGCTCGGGCGCCGCCCCCCGCCATCGGAACGATTGCTCTGATCGCCGCTCATCGCCAGAGCCCTTCCCGCCCCGTCCCTGCTGTCGCAAACACTTCTGAAATCACCTGTCGGACGCGATTGCGTCATTGGCGCGGCATGGTTACTGGCGCGCCGCCGTCTCCTCGCCCTCGTCGCCGTCGTCCCCGGCATCGTCGGGGAAGAACAGCGCGCGGACCCGGCGTTGGGCCCCGTCCGTCGCCTGGCCGGCGAAGAGCTTGCTCTCACCGGTGCGCAGGTCGACCTCGGCCCTGGCCCCGTTCAACTGGTTGTCGCCGCGCGTGATGCGAACATCCCCGGTCAGCGTCGCGAGCTCGGCGGAGGTGACGTAGACACCCCGGTCTCCGAACACGGTATCGGTCGGTGTCGTGATGACGACGGAGCCATAGGCGTCGATGCGATCGACCTGCAGCCCGCCGGCGTCATTCTCGACCATCTGGGCGGTCAGAAGGTCACTGCGCAGGACGTCCTGCGCGCGCTTTGCGACGGCATCGCCACGCGCCACCGCGACGCGCGTGTTCTGGTAGTATTCCAGACTGTCCCGGGCGGTGATCTCATCCGTCGGGGTCACGAACAAAAGCTGGTCGCCGGTCAGGACGGCAATCCGCTCGTCGAGGTCATAGACACCCTTGTCGCCGAAGGCCTCGTGGGTCGACGTGTAGATCTGGACATTGCCCTCGGCCGAGACCCGGAAGATCTCGGTGCGGCCTGTCGCCGTCTCCCGGTAGTAGGCGACCAGCACGTCTCCTTCGACCGTCACATCGCCGCGGCGGGCGAGCGCGTTGCCGCGGGCGACGTAGACCTTTTCCTCCCGCAGCCATTCAAGGGTGCCGTCAGCCAGAATCTCGACCGGACCGTCACCGGAAGCGCCGAGGTCGTCACTCGCGCCGGATGGCGCCTCCGCCGTGGCATCGGTCTGTGCCCCGGACACTGCCGGCGGGACGACAAGGGCGACCAACAGGGCGAGGGCTGCGAAGGGCAACCGACCCGCCGCGGTGCTGGCGATCGATCGGCGACGGGTGGGGAACGCTTCGATCGGGATCACTGCAGCACCTCGGACGTGGCGACGTCGTCGCCGCTCAGGACCAGCCTTGCCGGCCCGGTGAAGACAACCGTCCGCCCGCCATCGATCAACCGGAAGCCGTCGGCATCGATCGTCTGGTCGGGACCCGTGCCGATGATCGGCTGATCCCCCCACACCAGGTTCTCGGCGAAGTCGACATGTGCCTGAAGGGTCACGAACTCGTTGCCGGTGTCGTGGAACAGCCGAACATCGCCGGTCAGCAAGAGCTTGGACGCCGACTCGTCGTAGTGGCCCTCGTCGGAGCGCAGGGCCACCCAGGTGCCGTCGTCCATGACGGTTTCGGCCAGCGGGTTGACCAGATCGACGACCCAGGCACCGTCGACCGAACTCGACTGGATCGCCCGATCGGCGGTGATCGTGTAGGGCCGGTCATCGTCGGTGACGCCGCTGTAGCGGGTCTGCTCCATCATCGGCTGAAGATCGGTGGTCGGCGCCTCCGGTTCGGGTGCCACCATCTCGACGACTTCCTGGGGTGGGACAACCACCGGCTCGGGGCTGATCTGCGGCCAATAGGCGATCGCCCCGATCGCGACGATCGCCGCCGCCGGCAGGGCGACGCGCAGGAACTTGACCAGCCAGGTGTATGCGCGCCGGCTGCCGCCCTGGGCGCGGCGCCGCCGTCGCTCGCTCAGGCGGCTGGCGGAGAAAGCGGCCAGACGGTCGCCACCGGATGCGGCGGCGTCGTCGACCGCCTCATCCGCTGCGGCGTCGTCGTCTTCGTCGAACTCATCGTAGGTCGCATCGACCATCAGGCCATCCTGGTGCCGGCACCCGATCCCGCCGCGATCACCGCGACTCGGCTCGTTGCCTGTGATTTCACCCGCCGAGGCGACACTATGCGGGGACCGCGGCGCGGGGTCAATGGACGCGCCCGCCAGGACCTCGCCCGCCGCTAACTCAACCGGTCGCCCAGTTCAATGGCTGAAGATGTCGTCGTCGGGCCAACCGGCGAGGTCGAGGCGTGCCCGGGTCGGCAGAAACGCGAAGCAGGCCCGGGCGAATTCACTCCGCCCCTCGCGCGCCAGCATCGCATCAAGCCGCTCGCGAAGGGCGTGCAGGTAAAGCACGTCGGACGCGGCGTAGCGCAGCTGTTCCGGGCTCAGCGTCTCCGCCCCCCAGTCGGAGGACTGCTGCTGCTTGTCGAGCACGACCGCCAGCAGTTCGCGGCAAAGGTCCTTCAGTCCGTGCTTGTCGGTATAGGTCCGGGTGAGGCGCGAGGCTATCTTGGTGCAATAGATCGGCTGGCACATGACGCCGAGATAGGCTTCGATCACCGCGATATCGAAGCGCGCGTAGTGAAACAGCTTCTCGACAGTGGGATCGGCGAACAGGCGCACGAGGTTCGGCGCAGCGTAGTCATCCCGGCGGAACCGGACGAGATGACAAACACCATCGCCGCCGGAAAGCTGCACGAGGCACAGGCGATCGCGGCCCGGTTTCAGCCCCAGGGTTTCACTGTCGACCGCCACCGCCCCGGTGAACCGGACGTCGTCCGGCAGATCACGCTCGTGAAGATGGATGGTCATGGCGCACCGAACGGGATGGTTGCCGCTCTGTTTCAGGGGCCGCCCTGGCTCAGAGGCCACTCTGGCCGGGGACCAGCAGGGTGCGAACGCCACCGAAGGAGGTTGGTGCCCAGGAGAAGACTCGAACTTCCACGGCATTGCTGCCACAGGTACCTGAAACCTGCGCGTCTACCAATTCCGCCACCTGGGCACGGCGAACCCCGTTGTTACCAAGAAGCCGGGATCGCTGTCAACTGCCGAAGCAGGGCGGATAGCCGCGCGGCACCGCTCTTTCCAGTCTGCGCACAACGAATTAAGTCTTCGCGCGATGCCACGGTCGTCGGCACCTGCCCGGCGATCCGGCGATGACAATGGTCGGATGCCACGATGATCGAGAACCACCAGCCTCGCCCGCCTTCCGCCGGCGGCCCCGTCGTGACCGTTTTCGGGGGGACCGGCTTCGTCGGCCGCCATCTGGTCTGGCATCTGGCCCGGCATGGGGCGGTCGTGCGCATCGCCACCCGGGTGCCGCATCGTGCCAAGGCGCTGAAGCCCGCCGGCGTCGTCGGCCAGATCGTCGGCGTGCGCACCTCGCTCGGCGATGACAGCTCGATCGCCGACGCGGTCCGCGGGGCGACCCACGTCGTCAATCTGGTCGGCATCCTGGCCGAAAGCGGCACCAGCAGCTTCGATCGGGTCCATGCCGAATTGCCGGGCAAGATCGCCCGCGCTGCCGAGGACAAGGGTGTCGGCAGTCTCGTCCATGTATCGTCGCTCGGGGCGGCGGCCGATGCGCCGAGCCGTTACCAGCAGAGCAAGGCGGCGGGCGAGGATGCCGTGCACGCGGGCTTCCCCGCAGCCACGATCCTCAGGCCGTCCATCGTCTTCGGGCCGGAGGACGGGTTCTTCAACCTGTTCGCCAACATGGCGCGGTTCCTGCCGGCCCTGCCGCTGATCGGCGGCGGCCACACGCGCTTCCAGCCGGTCTACGTCGAGGATGTCGCAAGCGCCATCATGGAAACGCTGTTCTCCGCCGATCACCGCGGCAAGACCTTCGAACTCGGCGGCCCGCAGACCTACAGCTTCAAGGACCTGCTGGTCCTGATGATGCAGGAAACCGGCCAGCGGCGGGCGCTCCTGCCCCTGCCGTGGCCGCTCGCCGAACTTCAGGGCTCGGTCTTCCAGCGCCTTCCGGGCCAGCTTCTGACCTACGATCAGGTCCAGTCTCTCAAGACCGACAATGTCTGCTCCGGCACGCTTCCGGGGCTGACCGACCTCGGCATCGAGCCGACGGCGCTGGAGATCATCCTGCCGACCTACATGGACCGGTTCCGCCGCGGCGGCCGCTTCGCCAAGCAGAACGCCCGCGCCTACTCCTGAGCTCTGTAACGGTGATGCGCGCGACGCAACGTCTCGTCACGTTCAAGCGTTGGCGCGACGCAACGTTTCGTGGCGCTTGGCCCGGATGGGCTTCAGACCGGATCGCGTGGCGAAGTCCTCTCGGCCTTCCGCGGCTCGCGCACGGTCAACAGCAACAGCCCGCCGGCCAGCCAGAACACCAGGATCGTCGCCATGCCGACCCGCAGGCCCGCCAGTTCGGTGGCGAGGCCGAAGACCGCCGGCCCGACCGGCGAGATCGATTTGCCGGTGAGGGCATAGAGCCCGAACATCTCGGTCTCGATGCCCCTCGGCGTCAGTCGGGCAAGCAGGGTCCGGCTCGCCGCCTGGGTCGGTCCGACGAACAGGCCGAGCCCCAGCGACAACACGATGAAGGTCGTGATGTCCGAGATCAGGAGGAGCGGGCCGGCAAAGGCGATCAGGCCGAGGATCGAGATCAGGACCGTGGTCCGCGACCCGGCCCGGTCGTCGAGGAAGCCGAAGCCTGCCGCCCCCAGCCCGCCGGTGACGTTGAGGCCGATCGCGAACACCAGAATCTGGCCGAAGCTCATGCCGAACGCCCCGGCCGCGTAGAGCCCGCCGACGGCGAACAGGGTCGACAGACCGTCCCGGTAGAGCGCGCTGGCGATCAGGAAGCGGACCATGTTGCCGTGCCGGGGCAGGCTCAAAAGCGTGTGCTTCAGGTCGCCCAACCCGCGGCTGACCGCGTCCGCCACGCGCTCGCCGCTTGCCGGCTGGTCGACGGTGAAGACGAACAGCGGGATCGAGAACACAAGGTACCAGCCGGCCACCACCAGGGCGGTGGCGCGGACATGCTCGCTTTGCTCCCGCGGCAGGGGGATCAGCGGCTGGAGCCCGTCGCCGAGGCCGACGAACAGGAAGAGGCAGGCGGCAAGACAGCCGAGACCGCCGATATAGCCGAGGCCCCAGGCCCAGCCCGAAACGCGGCCCATCATCGCGGGCGGCGACACCGACGGCAGCATGGCGTTGTAGAACACCGTCGCGAACTCGAACGCGATGGTCGACAGCACCACCAGGGTTAGGGCGTAGTCGATCGAGCCCGGATCGGGGGTCGCGAACCACAGGAAGGCCGTCGGCACCACCGTCGCCACGGTGAACACGGCGATCCACGGTTTGCGCCGTCCGAGCCGGTCGGCGACAGCACCCAGGGCCGGGCTCAACAGCGCCACCAAGAGCCCCGCGCCGGCGCCGGCGTAGGCCCAGGCGGCCGCACCCGCCTCCTCGTCGCCATAGATGCCGCGCTGGAAATAGACGGAGAAGATGAAGGTGCCGATGACCGTGTTGTAGGCGGACATCGCCCAGTCATAGAGGCACCAGGCGAAGATCGAGCTGCCGCCGCCGGATGACGCGGCTGGCGGGTGCTCCTCCGCTTCGATAGTGGCAGCCGCCATGATGAAGCGCCCTCCCGCTCGTCCCCGTTCGACCCTATGTCCCTTGGCACAGGCAAGCCGCGTCGGGCGGCAGTGAGGCAGGGGTTGCGGGCGATGACAAGTACCGAGGCTGAGGAACCGAAGACCGGCGGCGACGGCGGCCCGATGCCGCCGGACTTCCTGGCCGTCTTCGCCGATCACCCGCGCATTCGCGAAAAGCCGCTGCTGACCGCCCTCGGTGCCTACGGTGTTGCCCTCCTGCTGGCGCTGGTGGTCTTCCTGCTGCAGCTCTGGGTCCTGGAACTGACCCTCTACCTCATCCTCGGCGTCGTCATGCTGATGGTGCGCCAGTCGGTGATGGCCGTTCAGCCGCCGGAGGCCGCCCCGACGGTCAAGATGATGAACGTGCCGGAATATGTCTGGCCGACGATCCTGTTGTGGCTGATCACCTTCCCCATGCACCTGATCCCGATCGCCGCGATGCGCCGACGCCTCGCCAAGGCCGGGCATTTCGACAAGCCGGCGGAAGCTGCGGCCGCAACGGACACCCCGCCGACGGGCGAGCCCTGACCGGGCGCGGCGGGGGCGCGCGGCGATCGGCCTCAAGCCCACGGACGGGCGGGAAGGATTGCGTCGGCGGGTCCCTGCCCTATTATCCCAGGTGTTTCGGAACGCCGCAGCCGCAGCGGGCATGGTCCGGTTGACCCGGATCGACCCAGCCGGCGGTTCAGGCGGTAGACGACCCTCATCGACAGGAAAGGTGGACCGGTCATGAAATTCGGCATCGGCCAGGCGAACACCCGCACCGAAGACGCCCGCCTGCTCATGGGCCAGGGCCGCTACACGGACGATGTCCGGATGGAGGCGCAGGCCCAGCTCTACATGGTGCGTTCGCCCTTCGCCCATGCCGAGATCAAGTCGATCGACACCACAGAAGCCTCGGCGATGCCGGGCGTGATCGCAGTCTATACGGTCGCCGACCTGGACGCGGACGGCGTCGGCACGATCCCCAGCCGGTTTCCGCTGAAGCAGAAGGACGGCTCGCCGCTCTACGCGCCGCCGCGTCCGGCGCTGGCCAAGGGCAGGGTTCGCCATGTCGGCGACCCGGTGGTCGCGATCATCGCGGAAACGCTGGATCAGGCGCGCGACGCGGGCGAGGTCGTGGACATCGACTACGAGGAACTGCCGGCGGTTGCCGACGCCGCCAAGGCGGTGTCCGACACCGACGCCGTGATCTGGCCGGAAGCCGCGAACAACATGTCGTTCGACTGGGAAATGGGCGACCGGGAGGCCATGGAAGTCGCCTTCGCCAACGCGGCCCACGTCACGACCGTCGAACTGATCAACAACCGGCTCGCGCCGACGCCGATGGAGCCGCGCGGCATCATCGCGACACCGGAGGCCGACACCGGCCGGCTCGGCATCTATGTCACCTCCCAGGGCGTGTTCGGCCTGCGCGACCAGTTCAAGGACATCCTGGGCATGGAGGCGGAGGACCTCCACGTCATGACGACGGATGTCGGCGGCGGCTTCGGCATGAAGCTGTTCATGTATCCGGAATACGTCTGCTGCGCTTATGCCGCCCGCAAGCTGGGCCGCGCGGTGAAATGGATCGGCGACCGTTCGGAAAGCTTCCTGTCGGACGATGCCGGCCGTGACAACGTCACGACGATCAAGCTCGCCCTGGATTCGGACGCCAAGTTCCTCGGCATCCACGTCTCTTCGGTCGCCAATCTGGGCGCCTACATTTCCAACTTCGGCGCCTTCATCCCGACGGAGGCCGGCTCGAAGATGGTGGCGGCGGTCTACTCCACCCCGGCGATCCTGGTCGAGGTGAAGGGGGCCTTCACTAACACCGCGCCGGTCGACGCCTATCGCGGTGCCGGCAGGCCGGAAGCCGCCTACATGGTGGAACGCGTCGTCGATTCGGCGGCCCGCGAGGTCAAGATGAGCCCGGCCGAAATCCGCCGGCGCAACTTCATCCCGGCCTCGGCGATGCCGTTCGATACCTGCCTCGGCCTCACCTATGACAGCGGTGACTTCCAGCAGAACATGGAAGACGCGCTGAAGGACGCCGACTGGGACGGCTTCGAGGCGCGCCGCGCGGCAGCCCGTGCCCAGGGCAAGCTGCTCGGCATCGGCATGTCGACCTATATCGAGGTCTGCGCCGGCGGCAGCCCGGAAAGCGCCCGGCTGGAGGTGCATGGCGACGGCAAGATCACCTTCTACATCGGGACCCAGAACAACGGTCAGGGCCACGACACCGCCTACAAGCAGATCATCGCGGAACGCCTCGGCGTGCCGCCCGAGGACATCACCATGGTCCAGGGCGACAGCCAGCTGATCGCGACCGGCGGCGGCACCGGCGGCTCGCGCTCCGTGCCGGTCGGCGGTGCGGCGATCCACGAAGGGGCGATGCAGGTCATCGAAAAGGCGCGCGAGGTCGCTTCCGAACTCCTCGAGGCGGCCGCGACCGACCTCGAATTCTCCGACGGCGTGTTTTCCGTCGCCGGCACCGACCGCACGGTTTCGTTCCAGGACGTGGCCCGGAAGGCCGCGGGCGACGGCGCTGTCGCCTTCGACGAGACCGGCAAGTGGAAGCCGCCGGCCGGGACCTTCCCCAACGGCTGCCACATCTGCGAGGTTGCCGTCGATATCGAAACCGGCGTGCCGGAGATCACCCGCTACTCGGTGGTCGACGACTTCGGCAAGATCATCAACCCGCTGTTGCTGGCCGGCCAGGTCCATGGCGGCATCGTCCAGGGCGTCGGCCAGGCGCTCTACGAGGGCACCGTCTTCGACGAAGACGGCCAGCTCCTGACCGGGTCGTTCATGGACTACTGCATGCCGCGGGCGGACAACGTGCCGTTCTTCTCCTTCCGCACCAATGTCGTGCCCTGCACCACCAACCCGCTTGGCATCAAGGGGGCTGGCGAGGCCGGGGCGATCGGCGCTCCGCCGGCGGTCATCAATGCGCTGGTCGATGCGCTCTACCATCTCGGTGTGCGCCACATCGACATGCCGGCGACCCCGGCTCGTCTGTGGCAGCTAATCCATGAGAACCAGCCGGCACTGGCCGCGGAGTAAGGGGCCGTTGAAGTCCTCCGGAGTTCCGGTCTGGTGACCGCGACCCCTCGTGTGATCGACGATCCCGCACGCTTCCTGGACGAGGTGTGCGGGATTGCCGTCACGGCCGGGGAGGTGATCCTGCGCCACTATGCGGCCGGTGCTACCTCCACCTCCAAGTCCGACGGCTCGCCGGTCACCCAGGCCGACCACGACGCCGAAGCGGTGATCGTCGCCGGGCTGCGCCGCCTCACCCCGGACATCCTCGTGGTCGCCGAGGAGGAGGTGGAGAAACACGGGGCGCCGGATGTCTCCGCCCGGCCATACTGGCTGGTCGACCCGATGGACGGCACCAAGGAGTTCCTGTCCCGTACCGGCCGGATGACCGTCAACATCGCCCTGGTCGACGGCGAGGGGCCGGTCCTCGGCATCATCCACACCCCCGCCCAGGACGACCTGTGCGCGGCCGCCGGGCCGGGAAGCGCCAAGCGCCACAAGGTGACCGACGGCCGCCTCGGTGCGGCCAGCCCGATCTCCGTCCGGGTACCGCGGGAAAGCGGGCTGGTCGTCGTCGCCTCCAAGAGCCATGAGGATGAAAACGCCCTCAAGCGCTACCTCGGCGACAAGAAGGTGACCGAGACCAAGCGCCTCGGCGGGGCGGGCAAGTTCTGCATGGTCGCGGCGGGAGAGGCCGATCTCTATCCGCGCTTCGGCGGATCGATGGAATGGGACACGGCGGCCGGCCAGGCGATCATCGAGGCGGCGGGCGGTGTCCTGACCAAGCCGGACGGCAGTCACTTCGATTATCGCAAGAAGGGCTTCCTGAACGGCGCCTTCATCGCCCGCGGCTGGCAGTAGGGCCGGTCGGATGATGCCGCGGACGGCGACCGAGGCGGCGATCGCGGTCCTGACCACCGCGGACGCGCGAGAGAAGGCGGCGACCAGCCGATCCTGTGCCAGGCTGTGGCGCGCCGGCGCCTTGCCGGAACTCGGCGATCACGCGCCGCCCGACCGCCCTGCCCGGCCCGATCGCCCGGAATTGCGGCCCCCGCGGGAAATGCCGAAGCGGCGCAGCCTCTCGACCGTGCATGGCCGCGTCGCCCTCCTCCATGCGCTTGCCCATATCGAGCTCAATGCCGTCGATCTCGCCTGGGACATCGTCGCCCGGTTCGGCGGGCGCGAGGGCCTGCCGGAGGCGTTCATCGACGACTGGGTCACGGTCGGCGACGACGAGGCCCGACACTTCCTGATGCTCGCCGACCGGCTGGCCGACCTTGATGGCGCCTATGGCGACCTGCCGGCCCATGACGGCTTGTGGGAGTCGTCGATGGCCACGGCGGAGGACCTGATGGCAAGGCTGGCCGTGGTGCCGATGGTGCTCGAAGCGCGCGGCCTCGACGTGACGCCGGACATGATTGCGCGCCTGCGTTCCGCCGGCGACGACACCAGTGCCGACATCCTGCAGGTGATCCATGACGACGAGATCACCCATGTCGCCACCGGCAAGCGCTGGTTCGACCACCTCTGCGCGCGCGACGGCGTCGACCCCGAGACGACCTGGCAGGAACGCGTGCGCCGGTACTTCGCCGGCCAGCTCAAGCGTCCGTTCAACGAGCCCTCGCGCACCCGGGCCGGCCTGCCGCAGGACTGGTACGAACCGCTCGCCGACCTCAGCTGAGGGCGGGCAAACCAGGGTCCAGCCAGCGGCGGGGATCGGCCGGCAGTGCCTTCGTATTTCCAGAGACTTGTCCCATTCCCGCCACCATCGCGCGCGACGGTCCGAGACATGATGAACACGCTGACATCGGCCCTTTCGGTCATCGCCCTCACGGCTATAGCTTTCGCCGGCCCGGCAATCGCCCCGGCGGTCGCCCAGTCGCTTCAGGTAACGTCGCTTCAGGTAACCTCGCTTCAGGCAGCGCTGACGCCGGCACAGGAAGAGGATGTCCTGCGCGCCGAGAGCTACCTGAACGGCCTGAAGACGATGCGCGCCGACTTCATCCAGACCGCCCAGGACGGGCGCTGGGCCGGTGGCACCTTCTATCTCAGTCGGCCAGGGCGCCTGCGCTTCGAGTATGAGGACCCGATCGACGATTTCATCGTCGCCGACGGCACCTTCATCTTCTACTGGGACGGCGAACTGGAGCAGCAGTCCAACGCGCTGATCGGCCGGACCCTGGCCGATTTCATCCTGCGCGAGGACATCGCGCTCACCGGCGACATCACCGTCACCGGCGTCGACTACACCGACACCGACCTTCGCATCCGCGTTGTCGAAACCGACGAGCCGGACCAGGGCGAACTCACCCTGGTGTTCGACCGAGACCCGTTCCGCCTCGTGCAGTGGACCGTGGTCGACGGGGAGGGCGGCAGCACCACGGTCGAGCTCTTCAACCCCCGCATCGGCGTGGCGCTGGATCGAGACCTCTTCTTTTTCCGCGACCCGAGCATCGATCCCAATGCCTTTCCCAACTGACGCCGCACCATGACGCTGCCACGCCTCCTCGGCCGGGCTCTCCTCGCCCTCGCGATCATGGCCGCGGCGGCGATCCTTCTGCCCGTCGGCACCATCCTCTACTGGCAATCGCTCGATCCGGTCTCGGCCCTGCCACGGCCACGCTGGCCGGCGGGCGGTGCTGTCGCCGTCGAGACGGTCTATGCCATCCCGGGGGGCCGGCAGGCCTGGCGCCAGCGGCTGACCGACCCGGACCTGGGCACGACGGACATCGTGGTCAGCCTTCCCGACCCGCTGCCGCCGGAACCGATGCCGATCGTGGTCGTCCTGGGCGGCATTCCCGAGGGCGACATGACGCTGGCGATGGTGCCCGATCCCGGCGCCAACGTGCTGGTGGGCCTCGACTGGCCGGTTGATCCGAACACCGTGCCGGACGACATCCGGATGATCGAAGCGCTGGTGCGGACCCGCGACCGCATCCTCGCAGCCCCGGGCAGTCTCGTTTCGGCACTTGGCTGGGTGGTTGAACAGCCCTGGGCCGATGGTGAACGGGTCACGTTGCTGGGATTCTCGATGGGGGCGATCGCCGCGCCCTCCATCCACCGGATCGCTGCCGAGCAGGGCCTCGAGATCGACGCCACGGTGCTCGCCTATGGTGGCGCCGGTTTCGCCGACATGATCGGCTCCCACCCGGAATTGCGACCGGCCTGGGCGCGGCCCCTCATCGGCTGGGCGCTCGGCGCTGCCCTCAATCCGATCGACCCGGCCCATCATCTGTCGGCGATGATCGGCGACTTCCTGGTGCTGCAGGGAGCGAACGACACGCTGCTCGCCCGTGTTGCGACCGAGCGCTTCCACGATCTGGTGCCGGACCCGAAGGAGGTCGTCACGTTCGAGGGCGACCATATGGGCATCGGCCCCGGCCAGCGCCGGCTGCTCTATCAGATCATCGACACCAGCCGCGACTGGCTGTGGGCGACAGACGCGGTGAACCTGCGGTAACGGCCCGGAAGGTCGGTCAGATGCCGGCCAGAGGCATCCTCGGGCGAGGCCTGGCCACGGGTTCTCCGCCCCGACCACGTGAGACCACTGGCGTGTCGGCCTTCGCCGTGCCGGCAGCCGGCACCGATCCGCTTAATCCTCGAACCAATTGTCCGGATGGCGTGTTCCATGCACACCGGCCAAGACCTGGACCGCCTCTTCAACTCTGTAGACAACAATGTAACGAAGTCCGGGTACGGTGAGCTGACGAGTCGGTCCATCGTCTCTCAGACGCCCGGCACTCGGATGGGAAGAGAGTATCCCAGCAGCGTCAACTATGCTCTCGAAGGTTCGATCCGCAGCCCGAAGGTTATCTTCGGCAATCCATCTGTGGATTGAATACAGTTGGCGAACAGCAGGTCCGGTCCACCTAATCCGAAGCACGGCTGGTTCGGCGGGCTTCGATGGCGGCAACGAGCTCTTCATGATCGATCAGGTCACCGGCGTCAGCCGCTGCAATGCCTTCACGTACTAAAGCGTCGACATCCTGATCCGCCAAAGGCGGGAGGCGTTGCGGCCACTTGGCGTCGGCGGACGGGTGGCTCTCGACTTCGACATGAAGGAAGCCATCAATCGCCGCCTGCACTACCGAAGACTTGCCGCGGCCGGTGGACTTGGCCATGGCCTCCAGCCGGCGGTCGGTTTCCTCGTCGATCTCGATGATCAGCTGGACCAAGGGTGCGTGCCCGCCCGGCTCCCGGGCTCAAACGTGGAAGCTCTCGCCGCAGCCGCAACGACCCTTTTCGTTCGGGTTGGTGAACTTGAACCCGGAATTGAAGCGGTCTTCCTCGTAGTCCATCTCCGAACCGAGCAGGAACATGACCGCCCCCGGATCGATCAGAACCTTGCCGGCGGAGGTCTCGATCACCTCCTCGAACTTCTTCGGCTCCGTCGCGTACTCGACAACGTAGGAGAGACCGGAACAGCCGCGCGCCTTGACCCCCACGCGCAGGCCGATGGTGCCATCCTCCGCATTCGCCATCAGGGCCGCGATCCGCTGGACGGCCGCGTCGGTCACGGTCATCGCCGCCGGGCGCTCACGCAGCTGGGCCATGTCATTCCTCCATCAAGTGCACCGGGACGAGGGTTTGCCCGAGAGGGCCTTCCCTCACCACATGTTGAGTTCGATCTTCGCCGTTTCCGCCATCATGTCCGGCGACCACGGCGGATCCCAGACGATGTCGACGGCAACACCCGAAACGCCGGCCAGCGGAGCGATCGCCTCCTCGACCATGCCCGGCATCTCGCCAGCGACCGGGCACATCGGCGAGGTCAGGGTCATGTCGACGTGCACTGTGCCCGTCTCGCCGATGGCGACATCGTAGATCAGCCCGATTTCATAGATGTTGACGGGAATTTCCGGATCATAGACCTCCCGCAGAGCCTCGATGATCGGCTCCTTCAACGGGTGGTTGGTAATCGTCGTATGCGGCGGGTGGACGGTGATTTCCTCGTCGCCGTCGTCTTCCATGATCGCTTCCGCTGCACTCATCCCGCATCACTCCCGACTAAGGCCGCCCCGACCGGGGTCAACCGAACAGTTCCTGTACCAGATGGAGACCGTCGACCAGGGCGTCGACCTCCGCACGGGTGTTGTAGAGGCCGAAGGACGCCCGCGTCGTCGAGGTCACCCCGAACCGGTCCATCAGCGGCTCCGCACAATGCTGGCCCACGCGCACGGCGATGCCCGCCTGGTCGAGGATCGTGCCGACGTCATGGGCGTGCACGTCACCCAGGACGAAGGAACAGATCGCCGCCTTGTCGCGAGCGGTTCCGATCATCCGCAATCCGTCGATCGCCGACAACCTCTCGGTCGCATAGGCCAGAAGGTCCGCTTCATGGGCCGCGATCGCCTCACGGCCCAGGGCCTCGACATAGTCGATCGCGGCGGACAGTCCGACGCCCTCGATGATCGGCGGCGTGCCGGCCTCGAACCGGGCCGGGCCGTCCTTGTAGGTGGTGCCCGCGAAGCTGACGCTTTCGATCATGTCGCCGCCGCCTAGGAACGGCGGCATCGCAGCCAGATGATCTGCCTTGGCGTAGAGGACCCCGATGCCGGTGGGTCCATAGAGCTTGTGGCCGGTGAAGATGTAGAAGTCGGCGTCGATCGCTCGCACGTCGACCAGGCTGTGGACGGCGGCCTGCGACCCGTCGAAGGCGACCGGCACCCCCTTGGCGTGGGCGATTCGCACAATCTCGGCCGCCGGATTGATGGTGCCGAGCACGTTCGAGGCATGCGAGACCGAGACCAGCCGTGTGCGCGGCCCGATCAGGTCGTCGAGCGCATCGAGCATCAGGTCGCCGTCGTCGGTGATCGGTGCCACCTTCAAGACGACACCGGTGCGTTCGCACAGCATCTGCCATGGCACGATGTTGGCGTGATGCTCCATTTCGGAGATCACGACCTCGTCGCCGGCGGCGAAACTGGCGCCCAGGCTATGCGCCAGGAGATTGAACGCCTCGGTCGCGTTGCGGGTCAGGACCACGGTTTCCGGCGACGGCGCGTTGAGGTAGCGCGCCACCTTCTCCCGCGTGCCCTCGAACAGGTCGGTCGCCCGCTGGGATAACTTGTAGATGCCGCGGTGGACATTGGCGTAGTCGGCCATCAGGAAACCGGACATCGCCTCGATCACCTGGCGCGGCTTCTGGGCGCTGGCCGCACTGTCGAGAAACACCAGCGGCTTGCCGTTGACCGACTGCGAGAGGATCGGGAAGTCGCGCCTGACGGCCTCCACATCATAGGCGTTGGGCAGGGCGGGCGAACGCAGCGGCATGGCCATCAGGCAACCTCCCCCTCGGCACGACGGGCCGCGACCCAGGCCGCGACCCGGGCCATCAGCGTTTCCTCGACCGCCTTGTCCTCGATCAGTTGAACCGCCTCTCCGACGAAGGCCTGGACCAGCAGACTCATCGCCTCCGGCGTCGGGATGCCGCGCGAGCGCAGATAGAAGAGTGCCGTGTCGTCAAGTTGGCCGGCGGTCGCTCCGTGGCTGCACTTGACGTCGTCGGCGTAGATCTCGAGCTGCGGCTTGCTGTCGATTTCGGCGCGGTCGGACAACAGAAGCGCGTTGTTGAGCTGATAGCCGTCGGTCTTCTGGGCTGCCTGACGGACCAGGATTTGGCCCTGGAAGACGCCCCGCGCCTTGTCGTCGATCACGCCCTTGAAGGTCTGGTTGGAAGTGCCGTGCGGCTCCGCATGCTCGATCATCGACGTCGTATCGCAATGCTGATCGCCGCGGATCATGTAGGCACCGTCGACATGGCAGGTCGCCCCGATGCCGGCGAGATGCGTGCGCACCTCGTTGCGCGACAAACGCGCCCCGGTCGTGAACACGAAGCTCTTGTAGGTGGCGTCCTGGCCGACGCGCACGGTGGTCGAATAGAGGTGGCGGGCCGCCGGGCCCTCCTCCTGCAGGCGCAGGTGATCGAGATGGGCGCCGGCGGCCAGGGTCACCTCCGCCCCGACATTGGTGAGGGAGGCGAGCTTGCTGGCACCCGCGAAGATCTCGGTCACCCGGGCATGCGCATTATCGCCCAGATCGATCAGGACGCGCGGGTGACAGGCGAAGGACTCGGCCATCGGGCGGGTCACATGGACGAACTCGATCGGCCGGTCGAGTTCGACACCGCGCGGCACGATCAGGACGAAGCCGTCCTCCACGAACGCCGTGGCCAGCGACAGGAACGGGCGGCCATCGACCGCCGCGAGCCGGCCGAGACGGGCGGCGATCGCGTCCGCCTCCTGGCCGATCAGCTGG
>CAYNIS010000004.1:0-31524 GCA_964397055.1 uncultured Rhodospirillaceae bacterium
GTGAATCATGCCAACCCCGAGCCCGCTACCGACTTCTTCAACAGCCTGCTAGTGGAGTGAACTCGACATTTGGACCCCTTTTGCAGCAAGTGCAGACTCAAACGTCGAATTCGGGAGCTCCACTAGAAAGAGCATGTTGCCGAGCGGTTTTCCGGTGTCGACATTTGCCTGGGGGCTCATGTCGACAGGGTCGCAAATGTGAGGATCAAACCGCTAGCGCGCGTCCTCGAATCCATGCAGGACGAGAAGGCCGTTGGTTTGGGGGACCAGGGTCTTTAGGCAGCGGTCGTAGGTCAGGAAGTAGTCGAGGACCTTACGACAACCCAGCCCTTTCTCGGTCTGGGGCGTATCGTTCAGGGCATCGCCATTGAAGAAAATATCGTCGACGATGATGAATCCGCCAGATGTTACGAGGCGCAAGGACTCAAGAGCAAAATCTAGATAGAGTTCCTTTCCGCCGTCGACGAATATAAAATCAAAGGATCGGTCTTTAAACTTGCTCATCAAGTCAAGAGCATTGCCGTTCAAAAGTGTTATACGATCATCATAGCCGTGGCGGTTTACGTTTTCCTTTGCGTAGCCGTAGAATTCTTCACCGACCTCGATCGTCGTAACATGACCGTCTTGCCCGACACAGTCGGCCAACTGCATGGTGGTGCGGCCGATGAACGTGCCGATTTCGAGGACTTTCTTGGCCCGGCTGAGGGAAATCAGAAGGCTGAACAGCGCGACCTGACTTGGGGGAGACGAAAGCCATTCCACGTTCACGGTCGGCGACGCCGTCAGCGACTCGATCGGAATGTCGCGGACTTTCGCGAGCCGCATCGTCCAGTCGAACATCCTTCCCTCAATAGGGTCATGCCCGATGTAGTGGTCGGTCAAGTTGGGCTGATTAGGCAGGAGCTTGTCGCGATAGTGCATGGAGGGACCCTGAGGGATGGGCCGACGACAGTCTGTTCCGGTCGGCGTTCGTCGAAAGGGATGGTCGTCAGATCAGCAAGGTATGACCGGGGCGAGGTTTGATTGGTAGTCGTAGGCGGAGACCGACAGCATGCACCGGCTTGGACGCTCGCCTGCCGTCGTTGTCGCGGCACGTTGCTACGCGTCCGGGCGGTGGTCACGCAAGATCGATGCGGCGTCGCGGAAAGGGACCCATTGTCGGCTTTCGACCTATTTCCGCCCGCGCTTGAGTCCCTTGCGGAAGTCCTTGGGGCTCAAGGGGCGGCCTTTCAGCGTCTGGGATAACAGCCCTTCCAGTTCCTGGGGCTTCAGTTGGGCGCGGTGCAGTCGCTTTCGCAACTGGTCGGCCCGATGGGCGCGATAGCGGCGGAGCGCGTTCGAGATCCCGGCCGCGATGCCCAGGCGCAGGCGAAGGAAGGCCGCATTCAGGAAGGCCGCCTCGATCCCGAGCCGCTTCAGCAGCCATGCCGCCTTGTCCCGGCGCGCTCTGCTCGCCAAGAGGACGGAAACGTTGCGGATCGCCCGGGTGCGCCAGCGAAACAGATGCCGGCCGCTAACATAGTGTTCGATTGCCTGCTGTTCGGCCTCGGTTTCCGCCGCCCAATAGAGTGTCACGGGTGACAGCCCCGCGCACAAGAGGAGTGCGCGCACGAAGTCCTCCACGTCGCGCAGTTTGGCCCGGTACTCGACCGCCGCGACTTCCGGGGCGAGGTTGAGGAAGATCGGATGGTGCGCCAGGAAGGCGGAGAAGCGACTGGGGTGCGGCTCGAAGATGCCGTAGTGGATGTAGTGATGGCGGAAGGCATCGAAGCCGCCCTCGAAGAGAGGGGCAGGTCTTGCCCTCTGCTGGTAGCCGAAGCTGCCGTGGATCAGGATCCGACTGTCCTGGACGACCATCACCTCGCCAAGGTCGATGCCCGCGACGTCCACGAGCCGTTCGTCGACCGTTCCGAAATCGGCGTGCACCCCGACCTTCGGCCAGATCATGAGGGGGTGGAGCAGCCGGCCGTGAAAGACATAGCCGTCGTCACTGAGCCGCCAGAGAAAGCTGGTGGACGTGACCGGCGATGCGGACAGGTGGTAGGGGACCCAGCGGTCGTATTCGGAGTCGAAACCGCGAACGATGGCGGCGGACGCGGCTTCCGCACCGATCTCGATCGTGCCGGCGTCCGTTCGATGGCTGTCCAGGGTCGCCAGAATGTCGGGGCGGCAGCAGTGGAAGCCCAGGACATAAACGGCCCGCCAGCCGTCCCTCATGTAGCTCTCGACGGCGCTGAGGCAGCCGTCGGAATGAAAGGTGTCCGGTTGAGCGGAAACCAGGCCGGCGTCGAGTTCGCGCGCACGATCCAGCGCCACCCGGCAATATCTGGTCCAGTAGCGGTACTTGCTTTCGCCCTCGGGCGGCGATGGGATCGGTTGTAGCTCGACCCCGACACCCAGGCCTCGCATGGCGTCGATGAGCGGATGCTCGGCGACCCGCTGCGCCTGCGCCTCCTCCACATAGAGGAGATAGTGGACCTGACAGGTGAGGGCTGGGATGTTCCCCCGCCCCATCAGGGCCGGCAGGGCGTAGGTCAGGAAGTCGTCCACATACTGATTGCCCCACATGATGGAGTGGAGCGCCATCCGAAAGTCTCCGGCGGCCGATGCGGCGACCTTCGGATCCGTCACGACCTCACCTTCTGCTCCGAGGGACGACGGCGCGCCCGCCAGGCATCGGCCCGCCAGGCATCGGCCCGCCAGGCATCGGCCCGTCAGGACGCCACCTTCAGGTCGGTCGGGCCATTGGCACTGTTGATGCCGTAGAATGCATTCACCTTGTCCGAGACATAGGCGATCTGGTCTTCGGTCAGGTACTGGTGGTGCGGCAGGGCCAGGACCTTGTCGCACTGCTCCTCGGCAACCGGGAAATCGCCGCGCTTGTGGCCGAACTTTTCCGACGCCTTGTGCAGGTGAAGGGCCGTGCCGTAGTAGACGAGGGTCTGGATGCCCTCCTTCTCCAGATAGGCCTTCAATTCCTCGCGCCGCTCCGACTGGGTGATGAACATGACGTAGCTGTCGGCGGTGTCGGCCTTCTCTTCCGGGATGAACACTTCCGGGGCGGTGATCAGCTTGCGGTAGAGGTCGGCGTTGTGCCGCCGGCGTGCGACCACGTCGAGGACCCGGGTCAGCCGGAACTTCAGGACCTCCGCGGACAGGCTGTCGAGGCGCGAGTTGATGCCGAAGATGACCGTGTTGTCGCGGCTCGCCTGGCCGTGGTTCCGGTAAAGGCGGACGTTCTTCGCGATCTCGTCATCGTCGGTCAGCAGGAAACCGCCGTCGCCAAGCGCGTTCAGGTTCTTCAGCGGGTGGGCCGAGATGGCGCCGACGGTCCCGAAGGTGCCGCCGTGCTTGCCCTTCCAGTAGGATCCCATGCACTGCGCCGAGTCCTCGATGATCCGGATGCCGTGCTTGTCGGCGATCGCCTGCAGCGCATCCATGTCGCACATGCGCCCGGCCCAATGCACCGGCATGATCGCCTTCGTGCGCGGCGTGATCGCGGCCTCGATCTTGGCCGGATCGATGTTCTGGTCTTCGCGGGCATCGACGAACACCGGGGTCGCGCCGACATGGACGATCGCCCCGATGGTCGCGACGAACGACACCGGGGTCGTGATGACCTCGTCGCCGCGGCCGATCCCCATCGCCCAGAGGCCCATCATCAGCGCATCGGTGCCGGAGTTGAGGGAGACGCAGTGCTTTGCCCCGGTGAATTCCTGGGCCTGCTCCTCGAACTCGAAAACCTCCGGGGTCAGGACCAGATGGCCCTTGGAGAGGACACGCTCGACGCAGGCGAGCAGCTCCTCGCGCTCGTCGGCGAAGCGCTGCTTCAGGTCGATGAAGGGCACCTTGAAGTCGGTCATGGCGTCAGGCTTCCGCGTAGAAGGTTTTGACCACGTCGATGACGTAGTCCTGTTCGGCCGTGCTCAGATGCTGGTCGACCGGGAAGGAGATCAGGGACTTTGCGTGGCGGTCGGTCACCGGAAAGGCGCCGGCGGCGTGGCCGAGATGGGCGAGCGCTTCCTGCTGGTAGAGCGGGATCGGATAGTGGACCTTCGCCTCGATGCCCGCGTCCAGGCAATATGCCAGAAGCTCGTCGCGGCGGTCGGCGAAGACCATGTAGAGAAGATAGACGTTGCGCGTGCGCGGATTGCGCTTTGGCACCGTGATGCCGGGAACACCGGTCAGGCCGGCGTCGTAGTGGGCCGCCTTCTTGGCGCGTTCCTCGACAATCCAGGGGGTCTGCTGGACGATCCACTTGCCGACCACGGCCATCGACGAGTCGAGGCGCGTATTGTAGCCGAGCATCACCATCTCGTCCCGGTTCTTCAGGCCGTGATTGCGCAGGAGCCGGCACAGGCGGTCCATCTCGTCGTCGTCGGTCACGATGATGCCGGCGTCGCCCCAGACGTTGATGATCTTCAGGGGGTGCATCGAGAAGCCGGCGGCCACGCCGAACGTGCCGGCCTTGCTGCCGTCCCAGGTGCCCAACAGCGACTGGCAGGCATCCTCGATCACCGGCAGGCCATGGCGATCCGCGATCTCCATCACCTTGGGCATATCCAGCACGTCGCCGGTCAGATGGACCGGCATGATCGCTTTGGTGTTCGGGCCAATCGCCGCTTCCAACTGGTCCAGGTCCATGCAGAAGCTGTCATCGCAATCGATGAAGGTCGGCTTGGCCCCCACCTCGGCGATGGCGCCGACCGTGGCCCAGAAGGTGTTGGCGCAGGTCAGGACCTCGTCACCCGGTCCGATGCCGGCAGCCTTCAGCGGCACCTTGAGCGCATCCGTCCCGGTCCCGACGCCGATCGCATGCTTCACGCCAAGCATCTCGGCGAACATCGCTTCGAACTCGCGGACCGGCTTGCCGAGCGTGAAGTCGCCGGTCCTGACCAGCTCACGCAGCTCGTCGAAGATCGGTTCCGGATCGGCGAACTGCTGGGCAAGCGGCGAGTAGCGGACGTGCATCCGCTCCTTCGGGTAGGTTCTCGTGGACATGGACTGGCGTCGACCCGGTCTCGCTGCAGGGAAAGGGGGGCGGCCGGATCAGGCGCTCGCCGACAGCCCGCAGTCGGCAGGCTTATCCCGAAGCCCCGGCTGTTAACAAGCGTCGCTTGGCCGCGCCCCGGCGCCGTCCTCAGCCCCTGAGGAGGGCGAGGCCGGTGACATCGTCATGGCATTTGAGCCGCGGTGCGGCGAGGCCGTCGCGATCCGCCCGTTCCAGCGCGCGCAACCGGCGCGTCAGCCCGGCAAGGCCCGTGTCGAACGCGCCCTGTCGGAGCGCTTCCTCATCGACCACCCCGAATGGTTCGACCAGCCGGACAAGGCCATCGGTTGCCAGCAGCACGCGGCCATCGGCGGGCCATGGGATGCGGCCTTTGACCGCGCGCCGGACGATCGACGGGTCGAGGGCGGCAACGGCAATGCCGGCGTCGGTGTTCATGGTCTGGTAGAGGCCGTGGATGCGCCCCTTGATGTCGGCCTCGATCGTCGGCCAGTCGGTCACACCGTTCTCGCGCAACTCGACGATGCGGCGGGCGAAGATGCGGTCGACCTCCTCGACCTCGGGGTCCGCGATGAAGCGGGTCGGCCCGCCATCAGGGGCGACGATCACGCTGTCGCCCAGGATCGCATAGGCGAGGCCGTCGGTGTCGGCCCGCACCAGGACCACGGCACCATGGGGTTCCTCGGCCCGATCCGGCCAGGTTGCACCGGTCTCCGCCTGCGCTTCGCGCAAGGCGGCGACAACAGCCGTCAGGGCCGACTCCAGCACGGTAGCCGGGTCCGCGTCAGGGGTACGACGAGCCTCCGCGGAAAGGGCCGTCGACAGCTGGTCGGCATACCAGGCGGCGTCGCTGGCTCCCGGGCAGACCCGGCGCCCGCCGGCGCTGGTCGCGCCATCGATCACCCAGGCGAACGGCCCGGCGGTTCCGAAGCTGTCCTCGTTGACGCTGCCGCCGCGGACGCTCAGCGCTTCCGCGACCTGGAAGGGGGGCCTGTCGATTTGCATGACCCGGGTTATAGGCGCAGCTCCGAGGCCCGTCCATGCAGCCTTGCGAGCGGCGCGCCGTTCGGGCGCGAGACCATGCGCGTGCCCCTGTTCTGGCAGCGCTTTTGTGGCGGCCCTGTTCTTGGTGGCCCTGATCTGGCAACCGTGTCTTGCGCCCGCACCTGGGCCTGTGCGACGAGACACCCCCCCCAGCCCTGAGCCAGATGATCCGATCCCCCCATGCTCGAACATACCGAAGCCGCGCCGGTCGCCCCGTCGCGAGTCGTCATCCTGGGTGCCGCCGGTTTCGTCGGTGCCGCCCTTGTCGCCCGCCTTGACCTAGCCGGCGTCTCGACACTCGCCCTGGGGCGGCAGGAACTGGATCTCCTGGCCGGTGATGCGGCGGACCGGCTCGCCGGGCTTCTGTCTTCTACCGATTCGCTGGTCTTCGTCTCGGCACGCGCGCCGGTCCGGAACCCGTCCATGCTGGGCGACAACATCCGAATGGCGGAGGCCGTCTGTGCTGCATTGGAAAAGGTGAAGCCGGCGCACCTTGTCTATGTCAGTTCCGATGCCGTCTATGCGGACAGCCCGGACGCGCTGACCGAGGCCAGCTGTGCCGAGCCCGGATCGTTGCATGGCGTCATGCACCTCGCGCGGGAGCTGATGCTCGATGCCGTTTACGACGGTCCGTTCGCCGCGATCCGGCCGACCCTGATCTATGGGATGGCCGATCCTCACAACGGCTACGGCCCGAACCGCTACCGTCGCCAGGCGCTGGCGGGGGAGGAGATCAAGCTGTTCGGGGAGGGTGAGGAGCGACGCGACCATGTGCTGGTCGATGATGTTGCCGATCTCATTCGCCGCATGCTCTTCAGCAAGAGCAAGGGGCGCCTGAACGCCGCGACCGGCGAAGTGGTCTCCTTTCGCGATCTGGCGGAACTGACGGTCGCCACGGTCGGCGGGCCGTCGAGGGTCGTCGGCAGCCCGCGCGAGGGTCCCATGCCGCATAACGGCTATCGCCCCTTCGACCCGGCTGCGACCCGTGCGGCGTTTCCGGATTTCCGCTATACCGCCGTGCGCGACGGGGTCGCCGCGATTTGCCGGGCCGCGATGGCCGAGGCCGGCGGCTGATCACCTCTCGAAGTCCCTTAACTTCACATGGAGAAGCATCATGGCCGAGGTTGAGCTCCTGCGCTCCCTGCCCAAGGGCACGAAGCGCAACATCCAGGCGCGCAACGCCGCCAAGACGCCTGAGGTGATCGCGATCTCCAAGCAGTTCGGCATGGAGTACTTCGACGGCGACCGCATGTACGGCTATGGCGGGTATCGCTACGACGGCCGCTGGCAGCCGGTCGCCAAGGATATCGTCGCGCATTTCGGCCTGAAGCCCGGGGACAAGGTCCTCGATGTCGGGGCCGCCAAGGGCTTCCTGGTCAAGGACCTGATGGCCGAGGGCATCGACGCCTATGGCCTCGACATTTCCGAATACGCCCTGATGACCTGCGAGCCCGACGTCATCGGCCGCCTTCACCTCGGCACCTGCGAGAAGCTGCCGTTCCCGGACAATTCCTTCGCGGCCGCGGTTTCGATCAATTGCATTCACAACCAGGACCGCGACGGCGTCATCCGCTCGCTGAAAGAACTCCAGCGGGTGACCGGCGGCAAGGCCTTCGTCCAGGTCGATGCCTATCACTCGGAAGAGCAGAAGCAGATCTTCCTGGAATGGGTGCTGACCGCCAACACCCATGACTATCCGGAAGGTTGGATCAAGCTGTTCGAAGAGGCCGGCTACACCGGTGACTACTATTGGACGGTCATCGGCTGACCGTTCCCGCGAAGGGGGAGGGTCAGGCCGATCGGCCCTCCGCCAGCTGGCTGCCGGCCGCGTCGATCCGGTCTGGTGGTTCACTGGTTTCGACCAGTTGACCTGCGCCGAGCAGCGCATCGCCATCATCAGGTGCCGAGCCGACGAGCGTGCCGAACGCGCGCCAGAGGCTTGCGCGCAGGTCGCGTGGGCTTGTCGTTCCGCCGGTCGCGCCCAGGCGGTCGAGATGCGTTGTGACGGCTGCCGCGATCGCCGCTCCCGATGCCGGCCAGATGCGGATGTTGGCCGCTCGTGAGGTGTCCTCGCAAACCGCCCGAGCAAGGCCGGTCAGATCAATTGACTGGGCGGGGTCGTCGCCGCGCGTGATCGGACCGAAGAGTGCCAGGTCATTGGCACCGGTCGGGTAATGCAGCCACGGGTCATGGGCATCGACGTGGATGTAGGGGCGCCCGATCAGCCGGGCCTGCATGGCATGCATGAGGCCGCGGCCGACGACCAGCCGGCTCTTCGCGATCGCGGCGAGCGGTGGAATCGAACCGCCGCCGCTGCCTTCGGAAGCGGCCAGATGGATGCCCTCGGCCCGGGGCCACCGCGCGCTATCGCCGCCGAAAACGACCACGTCCCAGCCACGCTGCGCCATAGCCTCGCACAGCGGGATCAGCGCCTCATCCACTGGCTGGTCGGAGGGTTCCAGGCGAAATGTCGGCGTCACGTCCCGGTCCTGGCTCGCCCCCGCGAAGACGGTGATCACCTGAGTGCCCAGGTGCGCGGTGCTTGCCTCCGGCCGGGCTGCCCGGAAGACGGTCGCACCGACCAGTTGCTTGCGCATGCGCGGCAGGTCGGCGAGGCCGAGGGCCGGCGTCTCCTCTCCGGGCTTGTTGACGATCGCATGCCGGGTGAAGCTCCGTTCCATCCGGATTGATCGCAACGCCTGTTCGGTTTCGCGCATCTGCGCCTTCTTCTTCCGAAGCTGGCGTACATGCGGGCGAGCGGCGGCGAGATCGGCCCGCGATGATGGCGCACGCAGGCGTTCGAGTTCCGTCTTGGCGTCGGCCACCTGCTGTCTGGCGGTACGCAGTTCGTCGGTGAGGCGCTTGCGGCTGACCGAGGCGGCTCCCGCGAAACGCGCCACGAACTGGATCATCCGACGCGGCCGCCAGGTGGGCCGGAACTGATCGCTTGCGAGGTCGCCGAGGGCGAGTTCGTTCCGCGCGTCGACGGGCAACAGAAGTCGCGTCGGGGCGGCAGGCGGATAGCGGCAGAGGTTGTAGACGTCGAGCAGCGACCGCACCGGCTGGTCGGGGTCGAGGTTGACCGCGATCGCCTTGTTGAGCCCCAGCATCGCAACCGCCGTTGCGACCAGCCGCGCCTTTATGGGCAGCCGGTTGTCAAGCAGGTCTGCCAGTCGGGTCCCCTGATTGTACCCGACCAGCCGATCCGCACGGCGGCGCCAGGACTCGGCGAACAAAGGGGATTTCTGCGCCGTCGGCCGGACCGCAGCGCCGTTCACTCGTCGGTGGGTCAGTTCCAGGAACGCCTCGGCCAGTTTGTCGGCGCCGGCGACGTCACGACCGAAGGGCCTGACGAAGCTGTCGACGAAGCGGTCGTTGATCTGCGCGAAGCGATCGGGCGCCTGCATCGCCTCCGCAAGCTGCCGGACATGTTCGTCGAGGCCACGGGCGATATGGGTCGGTCCGCCATGTTCCGCCATCAGGTGGCGGAAGTGGATCGTCTCCAGCGTCCCTGGGGCCGTTGCGTCGTCGACGATCGAGAAGACCGGGGTGCCAGCGATCGCGGCCTCGATCTGGGACGACGTGTTGAGACCGACGGCAAGATCGGCATGGGCGAGACTGTCGAAGAAGTCGGCCTGGCGATCGGCTCCCAGCCCGGCCCTTGCCTCATAGTTCCAGAGGCTGACGCCCGGCAGGTCTTCGATATCGCTGTCGTCCCAGATGACCAGGTTGCGAGGGTGCGGCCGGATCAGGATGCCGGCATCGCGCAGCGCCGCCTCTGGGGATTGGCGAACCGCTTCAACCCATTGGCGAATGAAGCGGTCCTCTTGACCGCCGATCTGGCTCGACGAGCAGAGATAGAGGATGAGGTGCCGGCGATCGCCGAGACCGATCAGCTGCATCCAGTCCGCGCGGCTTTGGCTCGGCGCCCGCGCGAACCAGGCGTCGAAGGTCTGGGCGCCGGTCAGAACCACGTTTTCAGCCGGCACGCCATGAATCGCGACGGCCTCTTTGCGCTGGGCGTCGTTCCAGACCGTCACGAGGTCCGGAACGATGCGCATCTGGCCCTTGTTGGTAAGGTTGTCCCAGCTGGCAACCGCCAGCCCGGAGGGGACCCCACGCGCCGCGGCCGCCTTCAGGATGTCCACCTGGGGTGAGCCGAATTCGACCAGGGGGGACACGATTACGGCATCGGGCCGGACCATGTCCAGGAGGTCCAGTTCGCCCTTGAGGGCCGGGGCGGCCGCCTCCGCCTTGATCAGGGTCTGGACCAGGGTCGCCACCTCTCCCCGGCTCGGCGGGCGGTCCAACGGAAACCGCGCAACCAGGCTTTCGGGGGCAAGGTCTCGCGCACGGTCGCGGAGCATGCCCATGCCATCGAAGTGATCGGCGAAGTAGGAGGCGTAGTCGCGGCCCAGCCTCACATTCCGCCGGCGCTCCCGCTCCGCTCGCTCGTCCGGGCGCGTCCAAAGCTGGGCGATCCGGACGTGTTGCCGCGCCTCGCACCAGGCCAGGACATCGTCGATCTGATCATTGATCCCGTAGTGGACGATGGTGACGGTGACGCCGTCGGCGCCGAGCCGGTCCAGGGCTGTCCCGAAGTGGCGAAGCACGAGGCTCGGCTCACGGAGGGCGAGGAGGAGATGGCGATCGTCGGTCATGGAGAATGGCTTGGTCGAAGCGTCAGCGTGATGGCAGCCAAGCCGCCCGGATCGATCGCGCCGGCCATCTTCGCCTTGATGCGACAATGGCCTGTCTTGCGACTTGAAGCCGGACCCTAGCCCATGTTCCAGCCAAACTGAACCAGCCGGGCGATTCGGAAAATGCTCAGGTTCAATCGGTTGGCGCGCGTTCCGAACCGCGATTGTGGGTCCACTTCGCCGGAATGCGCGCCTGCGTGGTTTGGCGGGGCCTGGAAACGGGGCGCCGGCAGCCGGCTGGGATGTCGAAGCAGTCGCCGGCAACCCACCCAAGGATCATGCCTGCCGAACGCGGAACACCGCTTGTACGCCGCCCCCTAATGGGATCAATATCGCATCGGGCCGAAGCCATGCGGCGCACCATGGTTGGAAGGTCTTGGAATACATCACGACAAGAAAGGCGTAAGCCATGCCGGCAATCGAATCACTCAAGGTCAAGATCTTCGCAGATGGCGCAGACTTTGAGGGCATGAAACAGCTGGCGAGCAATCCTCTCATCAAGGGTTTTACCACGAACCCGACGCTCATGAAGGCAGCTGGTGTCACCGATTACGTGGAATTTGCCCATCAGGTGCTGGCAGCTCTTCCCGATCGGCCGATCTCGTTCGAGGTGTTTGCCGACGAGCTTGACGAAATGGAAGCCCAGGCGCTGGAAATCGCGACCTGGGGCAGCAACGTCAACGTCAAGATCCCCGTCACCAACACCAAGGGCGTCAGCACCGCCCCGATTGTCGAGCGCCTGTCGAAGCAGGGTGTGGTGCTGAACGTCACGGCGATCTTCACGCTCGACCAGGTCCGCACCGTGGCTGACGCGCTCGACGCGAACACCGCTGCAATCGTCTCCGTCTTTGCCGGCCGGATCGCGGACAGCGGGCTCGATCCGATCCCGCTGATGACCGAAGCTGGCAAGATTCTCAGCGCCAAGCCCAAGGCGGAGCTTCTATGGGCGAGCCCGCGGGAGATCCTTAATGTCTTTCATGCCGAGGAGTCGGGCTGCCAGATCATCACCGTCAGCCACGATATCCTTGCCAAGTTGAAGTCGATCGGAAAGGACCTCGATCAGTTCAGCCTGGAAACGGTCCAGATGTTCTACAAGGATGCGACGGCCGCCGGGTTCACTATCCCGACCCGCAAGGCTGCCTGATTATCCCCGTTCCAGAAGCCGGCACTCCTGCGGAGATGCCGGCCGGTCCGGCCGGAAGGAACAGCCCCTCCCCCGCTTGCGGTTGGCAGCTTGTGCTTGCATGACAACCGCGGGCGGTGCCGCAGCGCCGCGCCGCCCCGCCCGCGGGATGCGAGTTGAAGGATGAGTGAGCAAAGCGTCGAGCGGCAGGCACCGGTGGTGCTGTCCCTCGAGGGGGTCGGCGCTTGGCGCCCGATCGAGCGTGGTCGGCGCCGGCGGTTCGCCCGCAACGAATCCCTCAACACCCTGATCGAACTCGGCCGGCTGTTGCTCACCATCGACGCCTACCAGCGCGCCGAGAGTTCGTCCGAGCCGATCGAGATCATCTTCCGCAACGTCTCCCTCGAAGTTCGCCAGGGTCAGATTGTCGGAATTCTGGATGTCGGCGGGATCGGGCGGACGACGCTTGCCGAGATCATGGCCGGTGCCCGCTACCGCCAGGCCGGCCAGATCCGGCACACCGGCACCGTTGCGCATCTGGGCAAGGTCAGTTTTCTGCCGTTCCCCTTCCTGACCTGTCGCAAGGGCTTGATGCTGCTCGCCGAGTATTACGGCCTGTCGCAGAAGACAGTTGTCGACACGATGGCGGAAATCATCGAGTTCAGCGGCCTTGGCCATGTCCTGGACAAGCCCATCCGACGGGTCACCAAGTCGGAATTCCAGGATCTGGCGATCTCGATGCTGGTCTGTTGCGGGGTCCCGATCCTGGTCGCGGATGATGCGGGGCACCCGTCGACGACCATTGCCGCCGCCAACTGGCGCCGCTTCGTGGCCCGGCTTCCGGGCAGCGAGCGCGCCCTGATCCTTACCGGCCGCCGGCTTCAGCCGGTGATCGATGCCTCGACCCACCTCGTCCTGATAGACAATGAGACGCTGCTGGATTTCGGGCCGACCGCCGAGATGCTCGACAAGCACCCGGAGTTCGTCGAGGCGGCGATAACGCGCCCTGTCGTCCGGTTCGAAACCTACAACGATGCGGATGACGAAGAGGGTGGGGAGGATGGCGACGAGATCGTCGACGATGACGATTTCGAGCCGGCGGAACTCCACGCTTCGGAAGGGGCGGGCCGTCCGCTGATCCGACGTGAGGGGGTATCAGCCCCGCCGGGTGAGCCGAATGTGCTGTTGAAGCCACTGGAAGCCGGTGCCGAGTTGGGATGGGGCGAGCGCCAGCCGGTCGACTACCTTGCCGGGTGGCGCCTGCAGAACCGTCAATCGCCGATGCTGCGGATCGGTTATGGCGGCGATGGGCTGCAGTTGAGAGACCCGGCCACAGGCGACCTCATCGATCGACCGCCTGCCGGGGAAGGTCTGGTCAAGGTCGACAGGGATCGCGGGGCCCTCGTCCGGCTCTCGGTACACGTGGATCATCCGCCGTTGATCGTGCTGCCAGGCATCGAGATTGCGCCTAGCAAGCGCATGGTGGGGTTACGAAGTGTGGCTCCCTATGAGCATCTGGTCGAGACTCGCGGCGAACTGTCGTTCGATGTGGCCGTTCCCGCGGACCTCTTGCTCCCGCGGACCTACACCCTGTCCGCGTTCGTGCTGATGGTTGATCCGGGTACCGGCAATGCGGACCTCGCCTCTTTCCGGATCTTCGGAACGTTCGAGGTGGCCGTGTCGGACGACCGGCCGGACGTCATCGAAGCACTTCATGGCAAGGCGCTTTTCTACAGCACCGTCGAGGGCTCGTTGCCGCCTGATCGGAGGCATGGTCCGGCCCTGATTGGAGCTTCGGCAGATGCGACCGCCGATGTTGCTCGGTGGGCGGTCGGCCAACGTGTCAGCAGGTTGCGTCTGCCCGGCGGACCGGATGCCCGGCTGTCGCTGCTGACAACCGGCGGTCCAACCGCGGCTGAGGTATCGCTGCGCCTCGACTTCCATGTTCGATCCGAACTCGTTTGGCGAATCCGAACCAAACCCCGCTCTGTCGGTGCGGGCGAACCGACGTTATGGACGGTTTCTATCCCCGGCGAACGGCTCGCCCCTCGGACCTACACCGTCAGGCCTTCGATCGTGGAGAGCGTCACAGGCGCCGTCCATGAACAGCCGAGCTTCCTTGTTGAGATCGCCGCGGAACCATCTTCCGGTCTCACCGGCGAGCTTGAGGCCTCGTCGACTCAAGCTCTCCTGCAAGGTCCGCTCTTGTGGACCCCGGTCCTGACCGAAACCGACTGAGCAGTCGATGGCCAATCGTCAAGGTTTCCGCGTTGTTTATGGTCCGCAGAGGAGCGGGCTCGCCTATGCCCAGGCGGTTGTCCGGCAGTTCCGGCTCGTCTTCCTGTTTGCCAAGAAGACGCTTCTCGACTTCGTCCAGCAGACGGTCTTCGGCTATTGGTGGCTGGCCATGCGCGCCTTGCTGCCGACTGTCGGCATCGTCGTGATCTTCCAGAACTTTGAGATATTCCAGACCGAAGACCTGCCCTACGGCCTCTACGTCATCAGCGGGATGACGCTATTCTCGGGATTCAACATAGGTCTCCGGCGCGGTATCCGGGGCATGAACCAACTGCGGCGGGTCGCCGGTGCCAGGGTCTTCCCACGGCTCCTGATGCCGATCAGCCAGCTCGTCTATCCAATCCTCTACATGTCCGTGTTTGTCGTTGCTTTGCCGGTCACTATTGCCGGTTACTCATATTTTGATCAGACACTTTACCTGAATACGTCACCCGCTCTTTTGCTCACGCCCGTATTCATGGTCCTTGTCCTGGTCTTGATCTGTGCCATCTCGACGATTGGCGGGCTTGTCTTCATGATTGCGCGGGACGTTCGCTTCATCCTGCCGATGGTCTCTCAAGCCATGCTGATCCTGTCGCCGATCATCTATCCGCTTTCGGCACTGCCCGACCCGTTGCGGATGGCAATTCTCTTCCTCAATCCCATGGCGCCCTTGATCGAAGCCTTTCGATGGAGCCTTTTCGGCGGCGTTTTCGCGTATCCGCTGGCGCTTGCCGTTTCCATCGCGGGGACCCTGTTCCTGTTCGGGCTGGCCGGCTGGCTCATGATGCGCGCGGAGTGGGTCCTGGATGAGGTCGTGTAGGCATCTGTCCAGCCACTCGCGCGTTTGGACCCTGGAGCGAGTGGGAGTGCAGCGGTGAAGCGCGTGGTTGTCACCGGCGCCGGCGGCTTCGTCGGGCGACACGTGCTGAGGGCCCTCAAGGGGGCTGGCGTTGAGGTGACCGCTGTTCTCAGAGCCGGTCGCGATCTACCCGATGATGCTGTTCACGCGATCCGAACCCGCGATCTGTTCGCGGAGCCGACCAGCTTCTGGCGATCTGCGCTCTGTGGGTATGACGCGATCTTGCACCTCGCTTGGTACACGGCGCGTGACTACATGACGGCCCCCCATAACCTCTCCTGCGCGGCTGGCAGTCTTCGGCTCGCTGAAGGTGCGATGCTGGCCGGCGTTCCGCGGTTTGTGGGTATCGGTACCTGCGTCGAGTACGATTTGACGACGGACGCGGTGTCGGCCGGGGAACCGCTGTCGTCCACATCCCCTATTGGTCCGCAGGGTCCCTATGGAGCAGCAAAGGCGGCAACCTGGCTGGCGCTCTCGGAGGTGCTACCTGCTGCAGGTGTGTCTTTCGCTTGGTGCCGCCTCTTCCATCTCTTCGGCGAGGGCGAGGACCCGCGCCGCCTTGTCCCGTCTCTTCACGCAAAGCTTGCGGCGGGAGAGCCTGTTCCACTGAGTTCAGGGCGTCAGGTGCGCGACTACATGGATGCGGCTGAAGCCGGCCGGCAAATTGCGGCGGTCGTCCTCGGTCAGCAAGAAGGGGCGATCAACATCTGCTCTGGCAGGTCGACGACCATCGCCGAAATTGCGCGAGAGATTGCTCAGAGCTATGGCCGCCCAGACTTGCTTCGGCTGGGGGAACTCCCGGACCGTCCTGGAGAGGCGCCCTTCATCGTTGGCCGACCGAGCTTTCCGACCGAATAAGAAGCGGTCGGGGGTGAGGAACTGCGGTCGACGAGGTCAATCGATCTTTAGGCGCAGGACTTCGCGTTGCGCATCGGTCACCCTGGCTGCCAGTTCGGAGCTGAACGCAAGCCCCAGCTTGGTCCAGTCCGGCATGTAGCCAACGCTGTAGCAGTAGTAGAGGGTCTTGCGGCAGCGACCTGACGTGTTTGTGACGCTGCCATGGGTCATCGCCTCCGTGAAGATAATGCAATCGCCAGGCTGAGCATCGATCGGAACCAGGGCATCGTCCTCATCACCCTCGAACTCGGGCCTGAGAAAGCTTGATTTATGGGAGCCCGGCACAGCCGCGAAGCAACCGTCTTCGACGTCGTGATTGGCAATCGGGAACACGGCCTTTGTCAGAAGCGAAAAGATCTCGCCATTGCCGGACTGGTAGGTCGCCTTCGGGTGCATGGGCGTACCGGCCATGTGCAACGGTGTCACCGCATCCGCCCAATGATAGATCGCGTAGGTGTGGTTCAAGCGGTAGAGGCCAAGACTGACCTCCTTGATCACGTCCAGCACCTCTGGCACGTCGATCAGCATCTCATAGTCCGGATGGGCTTCTACGACGTTGGAGACGTAAAGCTCCTTGTTCGTGCGCGGCTTGCTGCGAATGACGTGCGGTGGATAGGCGTCTTCCGACATCGCCTCCAAGTCGTCCATACGGGCGTTGAGACGTTCGACCTTGTCCTCTGTCAGGACGTTACGCAGCACGATGTAGCCCTGAAGATCGAACAGATACTTCTGCTTCTCGTCCATCAGACCGCCCTTTCAGCGTGGCGCGCCGGCTCTGCTATCCAGCGCAGGCATGCATGCGTATCGACTTCGAAGGCATCGGCGTGCGGCCGGATGTCATCCGCCGTTCCGGTCCGAACGAACTGACGGACCCGAACGTCAAGGCCGCTTTCGGAAACGGCTGCACGCAGCCTGTCGCCGGGCCGGTTGAGGCTGCGCGAGTCATCGACGATGATCAGTCTGCCGGTCCGATATGCAGACGCCATGACTAGGTCAAGGTTAGCGTCCCCTGGGCCACAACGCGCATCCGCAAGCGCGATCACATCTGCGCCAATCCCCTCGTCCGACAAGGACGCAGCAAGGCCGCGCGCCTGCGGCCACGCGAAATTGAAGGCTGCTATCGTCACGTCGTCGCCGGTGCAGAGCTGGAACGCACCGGCGTTCGACCCGATCGGGGTCGCAGTGACATCATTGTCCGCTACCCTGAACAGGCGTTGACTGGTTGCGAGAATCCGCACCCCCGGCCTTACCAGATGCGTATCAACGATAGGTGCCGCAGCAGGGCCGGCCCCAATGACGTAGGCTGGCATATCTGCCATCGAGCAGAAGTCGTACAGGGTGTTGAGACGGCTCTGCGGCCCTTCGAAGCCGCTGTCGACGACAATGGCGACGATCGTGAAGGATCCGGTCGCCCCAGTCTGGCGCGCCATGTTCCAGGTATTGGCAAGTTGATCTAGAGTCAGCAACAGAAAATCGAGCTGCTTCACAAAAAAAATGCTGTTCACTCCTTCCAGCATCATGCCGAACCCCATCGCGACCATCGCGTTCTCGCAGTTCGGCGTGTCGATGGCCTCTATCCGGGCGGTACCGTCAATGCCGCGCGTCAAACCGGAGAGGCAGCTACCCTTGGTGATGTTCTGGCCAAAGCAGACGACCGGCCCGGACCGGGCGAGCCGGTCGCGGATGGCGCCGTTCACCTGCGCGACATAGGTCATCCGAGCGCCTCGCCGATCTTCATGCGGGATCGGGCTACGAGGGCCTGCCAGTCGTCCCGTGGGATCTGCGACGCTGCGACATGAACCGGATCCTGGTCGCTCTCCACCAGGACGGGATCGGCGGCAGCCTCAAGCCATGGAACGCCGCCATGGTGATAGTTGATGTGTCGCGACGATCCGTCAGCCTCATCAACGTTCCAGTCCCCAAGGGTGGACAGGAACACCTCCACGACTGCTGGGCGGAGCGCATCAATTGCGTGGCCGCGCAGTTTGTCCAAGGCCTTGCGATATCCTGCGGCGTTGTTGCCCTCAAGGCGCTGGTACGGAAGGCCGAAAGCAGCGGCGAGCGAGCCGACATCCATGGCACAGCGGCGATCGGCGATGCGCGTGTACATGGACCAGTCGTTGTTCTCGATCAGGAACAGAACCGGCAGCGACAGGCTGGTCGCCATCATCAGCGCTTCGTAGAAGGCGCCCTCTTCCAGCGCTCCATCGCCGGTCACGGCGATCGTCGCGGCTTTCTTTCCTGAGACGGCGAGGGCCTTTGCCACGCCGACGGCGACCGGCAGGCAGTTACCCAGAATGCTTGAGGTGTATGAAATCCCACGGCCTGGATTGATCAGGTTCATCGAACCGTAGCGCCCGCCGCCGAGGCCCTGCGCCAGCAGGTGATACTCATCAATCTGACACTTCAGATCGACGTTGCGGGCCATGTTGTAGTGGATGTTCCGATGGGTCAGGAGCAAGCGATCCTCTGGTCCCATCACATCTGCCAAGGCGACTGCAATGGCCTCGTGACCCAGTGCCAGATGCACCGGGATTGAGAAGCTGCGCGCCTTGATCAGGTCGTTGACGGCCATCATCGACAGCCGCAAGCGGATCACCTCCGCTGCCAGCCGGCTTGCAATGGCATCGGGTTGATCGAGCGTGTCCGGCAAGAGCTACAAGCTCCCGATGTCGCGACAGAAGTCATTGAAGCTCCCAAAGGCCGAATGGCCTTCCGAGAGCCTGGCTCGCCGTCCGTCAAGTGGCCAGTCGATGCCGAGATCGTCGTCGTTCCACGCGATCCCGACGCCTGCGTCGTCAGTATAGTCGCGATCGGCAAGGATCAAGAGGCTGGTGTCGGCGGTGAGCGATAGGCACCCATGGGCGAAACCTGCAGGTACCTGAAGTGCCACAACGTCGGTTGCGCCTGCCATACCCGCCGGTGCCAGGGTGAAGCCCTCCCATTGCCGGAAGCTTCGGCTTTCCGCGCGCAAGTCGACGACCACCCAGAACATTCTTCCTGCCAGGGCCACCAGTATCTTCGCCTCGCTATGGGGGCGCTTCTGGGCGTGCAGACCCCGGATGACTCCGGCTTCGCTGGTGCTCGATACGAGGATCTGTCTCGGCGCCATTTCGAAGCCCGGAACAGCAAACCGGCCATCTGCCACGAGCTTCGTCAGCGACCCGCGCCAATCTGCGATATGCGGAAGCGGTCCTGAGATGACCGGGGAGAGGTTGGGATCGAAGCTGCTCATGGTCCGGGTTCACTCGGCCAGACCAGGGCACTCAGGAAGAAGTGTCCCCGAGGGCTAAGACCCCGCCTCAGCCAGAGCACTTCGAAGCCGGTTGATGCCATGAGTGTCTGGAGCGAGCTTGGTCCGAACATCCAGAGGTGGCACGCGTTGAAGATGTCGTCCTCCGGAGGCCGTCGCAGAAACGCGATCTCGTCAGGCACCTCGACATAGGCGACGCCACTCGGTCGCAGGCACTTGGCGACGCTTTGCATCATCCTGCGCGGGTCGGCCGCGTGCTCCAAGACGTAGTTCAGGGAGACCAGATCGAACCGGCCCTCGTCAAAATCCGCATCGAAGGACTTCGTGTGATAGGTGATGCCATACCGCTCGACGAAGCGGCCCTGGGTCGCAGGGTCGGCGATTTCGACCCGCCAGTCAGGAGCGGCCTCCTTGAACAGATGGGCGAAGATCCCGTTGCCCCCGCCAATGTCGAGGAGGCGGGGTGTGGTCGTCGGAGTTGCCCGCGCCAGGATGTCCTGGTCGCGCAATTGCGCGAGGCTCTCGACGATAGCCGCGATGCGCTGGCGAGTTTCCGACTGCTCGAAGGGCAGTGCGACAATCTTCCGGAAGGTTTCCTCGGGCGTAGCTGACCGGAAGCTATGGCTCGCTCTGCGATAGTCATCGTCGTAGATGCGGTGAAGGACCTCCGCGTCGCGAGTGAAGCGTGAATAGTGGAATCCGCAACTGTTGCAGCACACCCAGGCCCGCGCGTAGTCCGCCTCGTGAATGCCCACGGTCTGCTCGTAGGCGTCCGGAGTGCTGTAGCTGAACCTCACGGTGGCTGCGCTTCCCTCGCACAAGATACAGCCGGCTGGATAAAGGCCGTCAGCGCCGCGCCTTCCCGACGCTCTGGCGTGGCTATCGGTGGTGCGCACCGCCCCGGTCACTGTTCCTCTCCAGGGAACGCCGCATCCCGTTCCGGCAGGTGACCGAGAAACCGTGCAACGCTTGTCAGGCCGGCCCGCAGGTCGATCGCCGGTGACCAGTCCAGATGTTTACGTGCTCGCTCTCCTGAGATGTTGCGAACACTTGGGCGGTCTGCTGCTGTCTCTACCAGATCGGTTGGCCGCCCTAGGATGCTGGAGGCCGTTTCCACCACTTGCCCCAGGGTGACCGGGACGGGTGCCTGGATGTTGAAGATCTCGAAACCGGCGCGTCCAAGAGACGCCAGAACCGCGTCGGCGACATCAACAACATGGACGAAGCCGCGCGCGGTTCTTGCCGAGCCGACCTCAACCTTGCCGGTGGTCGCGACCTTGTCGAGCAGTGCTTCAACCGCCGACCAGTTGTTGCGATGCGGCCCGTAAATGATCCCGAAACGCAACACGGTGACCGCGATACCGGTTTGGTTGTGGACTTGGCGAAGGGCGACTTCGCCCATCAGTTTCGACAAACTGTACTCGCTAGAAAGCCGGTGCGGATCGATTGGTTCGTCCTCGCGTCGCGGCTCCGCTGCGTCGGCGTAATCGTAGACCCATTCGCTGGACGCGAAGATGATCTGCTTCGCCCCCTTTCGATGGGCCGCGTAGGCGAGGTTGACGGTTCCGGTCACATTGACGTCGAAGCAGGCCACCGGATCTGCGCGACAGTCCGCGTCCCGGGCGATCGCAGCCAAGTGAACGACGACGTCAGTCTTGGCCGGGAGCAGGTCGGCGAAGCCAGGGTCCCGAATGTCGCCAGCGTTAACGCCGGCCGCCCGATCCTCGACAAGATCGAACCCCACGACGTGGAGACCGTCCTTCCTGGCCTGTTGCAGCAGTGCGCCGCCGACAAAGCTCGCAGCTCCGGTCACAACCAGCGTCATCGCACGCCCCCCGCCGCTCTTGCCAGACTGGCCTGGGAAAGGACCTCCTGTGCCACCTTCAGAACCGCTTGCTCGGACGTTCGCGGCGGTTGCCAGCCCAGGGGTTCGGCTTCCGCCAAGGTCGACAGCCGTCGGGGCAAGTCCATCGGCTCGGTCGCCGCACCCCCGTCCACTAGCGTGACGAGCCCCACTGCCTCGGCAAGTGCATCAAGAAGCCGGTGCTTGCTGGTCGGAGCGGCGCTCAAGACGTCGTAGGCACCGTTCGGACGACCCTGACTGTGCCAGTGGTCGATGAAGCTACCGAGGGAGTCGGCGTCAATGAAGTCCCGGGGAACGTCGTCCGGTCGTGTTGCGAAGGGCTTGCCAGCGCGGGCGGCTCGCAGCATCTGGGCAACGAGAAAGTCGCTGTCGAGATCAATATCGCTGCTGACGTAACCAAAGATCCGGATGTCGGCAATCGGCGCATCCGCCAAGCCGCGATGGCGAAGCTCGGCAAGGCGCTTGGCCAGGGGGTAGGCGACGTGATCGGCGGACCCGGTCAACGGAAGAGGCAGCATCGGGTCGCTTTCCCGGGCAGCATGGTAGTTCCGTCCGTAGATCGCGCCCGTGCTCAGGAAGACATATCCGGCACCTGGGTTGCGTTGCTGAGCCGCGACACAAAGAGCATCCAGTTGTGCCGTGACCTCCAGCATGGCGAAGCCCTGGCGTCGGATCTGGCCGGGCACGCCAGCGCCGGCTGCATTGACGATAAGGTCGGCCGGAGTGTCGGGCAGAGCTTCGACCGGGCGCACGTCTGCCTTCAGGCCAGCTTGCACAAGGAACTTCGCCGCCTGATCGAGTTTTCGTGCCAGAAGTGTCAGCGAATGCCTGGAGGCCCAAAGGCGGGTAAGCGATCGCCCGATCTGCCCCGTCGCGCCCAGGATGGACAGTCTCACGCCGCCCACTCGTCAAGGTTGAGAGACAAGGTGTCCCCGGGCATCCCTTCGTGGAGATCACTGGTCCGGCAGAACCGCATCTCAAAGTCGTAGCGGGTGCGTTGCATGTTCGGGTTGAAGTTTGTGCGGTGGACCGACCAGCCATCAAGGCACAGGACGTCGCCGCGATTCAGCACCGGGGACCACAGAGAAACACCGCCAACCGCCGCGCTCACAGCTTCCTGATCCAATTCAAAGTTCGAGTACATTTTCTTTCGCAGGGTGTCGTCCTGCGGCTTGCGCTGCGGCACGATCAGGCTGTCGAGGGACTTTGGGTAGAACTCGAGGCCGGGCGCGTCCCTGCCAGCGCCGTCGACCAGCGGAACCCAGAAGTTCAGAAGGCGTCCGGACGTCATGCGCATTACGCTTGCGTCCTGATGCAGCGGCACCGGTCGGCCGATCTGGTCAGGCCCTTGACGACGTACGTGGCAAGCTTCCAGCAGAAGCGTCACCCGTTTGCCCAGATAGCGGCGGATCACCTCCGCCAGGAATGGCTGGCGGACCAAGTCCTGCATGGACTGGCGCATGGGGCGACCGTCGTCGCAGGCGAGGTCATCCTCGAACGGCCTGAGTATGCCGTACCCATAACAGCGCCGTTCTGCTTCCGGACTTAGGGTACCGGCTGCATGGGCGGCTTCCAGTTCCTCGTACCCGAGTCTTACGCGTGCCGAAACGCGGTCCACTACCTCAAGCGGCATGGCCCCGCGAATGACGAAACAGCCGCAGGTCTCCAATGCGGTCACCACGTCGGCCACGTCCGTGCCGGCGATGGCGGCCGCTTCCAGGTGGACGGTCATGCTCTATCTGTTCCCGCGGCAGTTTCTCTCGCACCGGCACGACAAGTCGATTGGCTCGTATCGGGCAATCTCCTTGCCGCGTCAGGCTGCGGCAATCGTTTCCTCGAACACTCGATTGTCTTCCGGAACCTGTCCAGGCAGCAACCGCGGGATATGCTTGTTATGGAACGTCTCCGTCCGGAGATCGTCGACCGATAGCCCAAAGGCGTCGAACCGGTCGGCCCAATAGGGTGACGCTTCCAGCCGCCGTTCAAGGCGCGCGATCAGTTTTTGCGGCACTTTGCCGTTCAACTGATGCTCGAGGAAGCCTGCGAAGTAGAGCGCAAAGCCGTGTTCGGGAGAGATTTTGTCACTTAGCGTGGCCAGGTTCTTGAGCTGCTGGCGGATCTTTGCTGGTCGGGTTTCCGAAAACAGTCGATGGAAATTCAAGTGGTAGTTCATGAAGAACCAAATGTCGTCCAATTGCTCCGGTGCCGGTACTTCGTCCATTGAGATCGAGCGGAATGCATCTTCGAAATTCTGGCTCGCAAGCCGGATACCCATGTCAACCTGATCCTGCTTGCCGTAGCCACCCGAATTGAAGCGGACATTCCCGCTGCCGACCGGCTCGATCAGGCCTTGCTCGACCATGGAATCATAGATCGGCGTGTTGGGCAACGGTTGCAGGATGGTTATCCCGCACCAATCGAGATCCATCTCCCGGGCGACCGTGATGGTGTCATTAATCTGAGCCAGCGTCTCGCCAGGGAAGCCTAACATCAGGAACACGCGGGCATGGATCTGCTCGTACTTGCGGAACTGCTCGGCTGCCGCGATGAAATTCTTGACCGTGCCCGGCTTCTTGATTTCGCGCAGAATCTTCGGGTTGCCCGACTCCATGCCGATGTTCAGGCCGATGCAGCCGCTCTCCGACATGGCTGCGACCACTTCTTCCGTACAGGACGCGGCGATCACCCCGTTGGTCGCGTCCCAGGTCATGCCCAGGCCGCGAGAAACCATGCCGTTGAACAGTTCAATTGTCCGTGCGTGGTCCTTCAGAAGGTCGTCATCCAACCATGTGATATGACCGATGCCGTAGACTTCTTTCAGCATCTGGAGTTCGTCGAGGACGTTCTCCACGGTCCGTTGACGAACCGATTTACCGTTGAAGTTCCGCACGCTGCAGAAGGTGCATTGGGCCCGGCACCCGCGATTGGACAGCGACGTGGCGAAGCGCGTGCCCTCAGCCACGAACCCGTGGAAGTTGCCAATCACGCCATAGCTCGACAACTCTGAGATATCGACGAGGTCATAGGCGGGCAGGACATTCAGGTCCTCGGGAAACGGTTGGACCTCCCGGTCGATTCGAACTCTACGGCCAGTCTCGGCATCGTTGATGACGATCTGACCAAGACTGCTCAACGGCATGCCGCTGCCCACCGCATCGACGAAGTGTTGGAGCGCCTTGTCGGCTTCGCGCGCGAACGCAAAACGCGCAACGGTGATATCGTCGAGCACGCGATCGATGTCATTTGTGACGTGGACGCCGCCAACCGCGATCGGCCGGCCATGCCCAGCAACGTGTTCGCACACGCGCTTCAGGGACAGGTGGGTCATTGTGAACATGCACGTCACGCCGACCAAGTCCGGGTCGAAGTCGGCAATTAGCCGGTCGAGGGCAGCCTTCCACACGGCATCGAAATCGAAGTCATCAGCCGCGCCATCAAAGTGCCGCGCTGCCTTCAGGACCTCATGATTGAGGTTTGCGATACGGACATCGACACCCTTCTTCCGTAGGTGCGTGGCCAGCACCGCGAGGCCGTAGGGCGGGTAGTTCGGGTATCGGCCACGTTTGGCCGTCGCCAGCCGAAACAGCTCTGCCTCACCGTCGGGCGGCGTCACAAGGACGAGGCGTTCGATCTGCCCCTTCGGAAAGCTGCGCGCCAGTTGGTCCTGTACGAACTCTGCGTCGCTTTCGGAGAGGCCGCGGTTGAAGATGGCGGTAGCTGGCGTCATGAGACCTGACTATCGAGAATGTGGACCCGGATTTCCATCTTGGCGGTACCACATGTCGGCTCAAGGATTAACGGACATATCGTAGGGGAATTGTCGGCTATTCTCGAACGGTGCCTCGAAAGCGCAACACATCGGCGCTTGGGCACGGCTACACCGCATCATCGCAACAGAGCTCGTTCCCTCTTGCGCCAGAAGCCTTCGGGCGCAGAGGTCGGGCCAAATCGCACAAACCGGTCGTCCCGCTCAAACTCGGGATCCTTTGCGAGAACGTCGCGGATGGCGATCAGCGGATTATCATCGGCCCATTCCGGTTTGCCCCGTGGGATGTCAGCAACGAGAGCTTGAGCTCCATCCATCACGATAAGATAGCTGCCCGGAGTCACTATATCGCGGTATAGAAGTATTTCTTTCGCAACATGTGCAGTTGTGTGGTTGCTGTCCAAAATGACCATTACTCTTCCGGCATCAGCGCAACGGGCTTTTGCCGCGGCGACGGTCGTGGGGTCGATCGAGCTTCCCTCGATCAGGCCGATCCGATGGCTGAGCGGATGGGCCTCTATCGCGGCGCGATTGTGCGGGCGGATTTCGACGTCGATGCCGATCACACTGCCGTGACCTATCAACTCGAGAATCGATGCGTGGAGAACCAGCGAGCCCCCGTGGGCAATCCCGCATTCGATTACGACGTCGGGCTTCAGGTCCCATAGCAATTCTTGAAGGGCAACGATGTCTTCCGGCAGCTGGATGATCCGTTGGCCCAGCCAACGCGGCTCGTACATCACCTTGAACTCCGCCGCCTGCTTTAGGCGAAGGGCGTTGACCAGAGCCATGCCCTCATCGGAGTAGAGACTGACCGTGGTACTCCGCCCCTCGCTGGTCAGCGTCAGGGTCGCGTCTGGAGCGGCTCTCACCTCTTTCATCACGCCGCCACCGCAACGTCAGTCAGGCTCGGGATCGGCACGACGATACGCCCGCCACGTTCAAGATAGGGGCGAAGCTGCTCGCCAATCTCCTCCGCGAAGTTCCAGGCGAACAGAACGATGAGGGCAGGCTGGTCTGCAAAAATCCGTTCCGGGGCAACGATCGGGATGTGAGTGCCCGGGGTCACGCGGCCCTGCTTCAGGGGGTTGCGATCGGCGATGTAGTCGAGGTCGCCCGGCCCCAGGCCGAAAAAGCTCAGCAGCGTGCTGCCTTTTGCCGGCGCGCCGTAGCCGACGACCCGCCCGCCTGCCGCGCGCGTCGTGGCGATCAGATCCAACAGGTCCTGCTTGATCGTGCCGATGCGCTGACTGAGCGCGCGGTACGGCTCCAGCGTCTGCAGTCCGTTCGCCGCCTCGCTGGCGGCGAGGTTGGTGACAGCTTTGGATATGCTGCGCTTCCCGGCCCTTGCGATCCACGCACGCAGCTGTCCGTGGTGGATTGGCAGCCGCTCGACATCGACGATTTCAAACCCATGGCGAGCCATCAGTTCCTGCATGGGACGCAGAGCCCAGTATGAGACATGTTCGTGGTACACGGTGTCGAACGCGCAAAGATCGAGGAGGTCCTGGAGATAGTGCGCCTCCAGGACGACAAGGCCGTTGTCGTCCAATAGTTGGTCGATCGCCCGCATCAGCCCGGCCAGATCCGGAATGTGCGGAAACGTGTTGGTCATAGTGATGACGCTTGCCCGGCCGTAGGACTCGCGAATCCTCGATGCGAGGGACTCGCTGAAGTAGCCGGTCACCACTTCGGCGCCGCGTTCGCGGGCAGTCTCCGCAAGGTTGGCAGCCGGATCAATCCCAATGCGCTTCTGAACCCCGGCTTTCTTGAAACCTTCCAGGAGAGTGCCGTCGTTGCATCCGACATCTACGACAAGCGCTTCTGACGACAGGCCTGCCTGCTTGACCACACGTGCTGCGAGGCCATGCAGATGATCTGTGAGCGTGGAGGACGCGGATGACATGTAGAGATAGTGGTCGAACAAGATCGATGGTTCGACCATCTCCAGGAGTTGGACATGGCCGCACGTCCGGCACAGGCCGACGCGCAGCGGAAACTGGGTCTCGCCAACAGTCCCGATTTCCTGTGGTTTGAGAAAATTGTTCGCCGGTGCTGTGGTGCCGAGATCCAGGACCAAGTCGACGTCCTGGCTCTGGCACACGAGGCAAGTGACCATTGCTGCGGCTCCCAATGGTTGGCGGCGTAGCCCGCCCGCCATCTCTTTGACGTTCCAGGTTGGCATCATGGTCGAGGTTGCCGCCTGTCAGGCCAGTACCGGCATCAGAATTCGAACACCGTTGGGCTCGTAGTCGACCGGCAACTCGTCCAGATCGCTGAGCGCCTCACGGATCGCTTGATGCCTTGAGGGATCAGCCAGAAACAACAGGAATCCGCCGCCGCCAGCCCCGCACAGCTTGCCACCATAGGCGCCGGCGGCGATGCCCCGGTCGTACCATTGGTCGATCTCGGCACTACTGATCGATGTCGCAAGCGACCTTTTCTGCTCCCACCCCTCGCGCAGGACGCTGCCGATCCCCTCAACGTCCAGGTGATCAAGCATCATGCCCCTCAGGCGTTCAGCCTGCTCGCGCATGATCCTCAAACGTTCCAGATTTGCATCCGTGCGCTTGTTCTGAGCTTCGAGGACAGCGCCAGCGTCTCGGCTTATGCCGGTCCAGAACATCAGCATGCTGTCGAAGAGCTTCTGGATCTCCGAAGGGTGCAATGGATGGGCTTCCACAAGCACACGGCCGTTCTGCTGGAACCCGAAGTAGTTCAGGCCGCCGAAGGCAGCGGCGTACTGATCCTGCTTGCCGATCGGGCGGTTCAGCTTCTCGATCTCGACAACGGACGCTTCTTCGGCCAATTGCGCGGGGGACACACGCTCGCCGCGCAGGGCATGCAGCGCTGAGAGCAGGGCCACGGCGAAGCTCGACGAAGCGCCCAATCCTGACGAGGCCGGAATGTCGGCGATCACACCGATGTAGAGCGGTGGCTCACAGGGAACGAGCTTGAGGCACTCGCGCGCAATCGTGTTCTTTATCTCTTCAACGCTGTCGACGTTCTCGGTCTCTGAATAGTTCAGCCTATAGCGACGTCCGAAGAAGCTGCTCAACCGTTTCACGGTCACGTAGATGTGCTTGTCGATCGCTGTCGACAACACGGCCCCCCCTTCGCGCGAGTAGACCGCAGGAAGATCCGTTCCGCCGCCAGCGAAACTGATCCGCATGGGCGCGGTCGAGAGGATATGATCGTACGCCGTCAGCTTAGCCATGCCGGACGGACCAGTCGTAGGGGATGCTGTTGTCAAGAGGGTCAATGTAGATCAGCTCGTTTCGATCGTGCGGCATGGTCGCGCAATTCGCCAGGATTGCCATTTTGTCCCCGAACGCCTTGTAACCGTTCGTGACACCTGGCGGGATTTGCACCAGAAGCCGGTTCTGTTCACCCATGAACACTTCTGTCAGAGCCCCCTTGGTTGGAGAGCCGGGGCGATCGTCGTAGAGCACTAGCTTGATCATCCCGACAACACAGAAGTTGTTGAGCGTCATCTCCTTATGTATGTGCCAAGCCTTGATCACGCCGGGATAGCCGCAGGAAAAATATATCTCACCGAAGGTCTCGAACTCGGGATCGCTTCGTTTCAGCATGTGAAAGATGGCGCCGCGCTCGTCCGGGATCGTCCGCTTGCGGATAATGCGGACACCTTCGATTGGACTGCCCTTAACGCCGTCAATTACTGGTTCCATCGTATTCCTTGTCCGGTTCTGCGTACCAATCAATGGTAACGGTGGGAGATCAGTGAAGGCCGGCCGCAACCCGCCCGCGCCAGTACCCCAGCGTGTCGGTCAGGATCTGTTCGTATGGAACCTTCGGTGTCCAACCGGTTATCTGACGAAAGGGTGAGGTGTCGGCGATAAGGCGTGGTACCTGCGTCGGGCGCACGAGTTCGGGGTCGATCCGATACCTGATGCCGGAAACCGTCGAGAGCCCGATCAGGGTCTCCAATGCCTCCCGGAATGTGTGGACGGAGGCTTCATCCTCCGACCCCAGCAGGAAAAGCTTACCTGGCGGTAGCATCTCGCAGGCCAGCCAATAGGCTTCCACCATATCCAGGACATGGGTGAAGTTGCGGCGGTCGTCGATGTGACCGACACGCAATTCACTCGGCATCAGGCCCGCTTCGACACAGGCGATCTGGTAGGCATACCAGGGAATGCCGAACACCTTCTCGCGGCGCGGCCCCTCATGGTTGAACGCCCGCGTTCGAATGACGTTCAGGCCGTAAGAGCAATGATAGACATAGCCGATCAGGTCCTGGGCAACCTTGGTGACGGCGTAGGGGTTGACCGGGCGCAGCACGGTCGTGTCGCGGATCGGGATCTCGTCCTCCTCTATCTGGCCATACTCCTCACCGGAGCCGGGAATGAGAAGGCGTGCCGTGGACCTGGCCTCGCGCATAGCCTCGAGGATGTTCAGCGTTCCGTTGTAATTTACCGACATGTAACGATGCGGGTTCGCCCAGGACGGGCTGACAAAGCTCTCGGCCGCAAAGTGGAAAATGCGGTCGGGGGCGGCCTGATCGACAGCCCTGCGGGTCGACACAGGATCCGTCAGATCGCAATCGATCCACTGAAGGTCGTTCGCAATCTCCCGGACGTTGTCCATCCGGGATAGATGCCAGCGCTTGGTCGCAAGAAGGGTAGTCCCTGGCTTTTCGCGCAGGATCAGTTCGGCCATGTGCGATCCGACAAAGCCGGTAACGCCCGTGATCAGTATTCGCTCGCCCATCGTCGCCCTTATCCGATCGGTTTCAGTCCTTGGCCGCGGTTGTGAATGAAATCCAGAACCGCGGGCATCGCTTCCGCCAGACCCTCTTCCGGGTTGACAGCGAAGAAGGGTTCGTCTGCCGCCGCTGCTGCCTGACCATCACGAGGGTCATCCCCGATGAATGGCGTCCGGCTGAGATCGAGAAGGTGGCGGTGCTGGGCGTCGAACAGCATGCCGGGCTTCGGCTTCCTGCACGAACAGCCCTCGTCCCAATGATGGGGGCAGTGGATCACGTCAAGGATGTGACCGCCGCCCGCCTCCGCTTCCGCGCACATGCGTGCGTGTATGGCCGTGAGGGCGTCCGGTGTAACCATGCCACGGGCAATACCCGCCTGGTTGGTCACGACAAGCGTGTCGATCCCAGCGTGTTCGAGTTGCCTCAGGCTCTCAACAGCGCCTGGAAGCCAGCGCCAGCCCGCCGGCGTGGCAATGTACTCGCCACGTCGGGCTTTCGCGTTCAAGACGCCATCGCGGTCGACGATCACGCAGGACCGACGACACAGGAAGCGCTCGGTTTCTGCGAGGCGATCGGGTGACCCGATGCTGTAATAGTGATGCTCGGAGACGAAAGCGGTCAGGCGACCGTCGGAGACGAGTTGGGAATAGACCGTCGCCTCGAACGAACAGTTCTCTGTCGCCGGCAGGAGGTCGAGAGCCTCTCGGCGGAGCAGAATGAAGCCGATGTCGACGCCCGCAAGACCCGGTGCATTTCTTGTCTTGTCGTAGACGATGACCCGTCCGTCGTCGCCCACCTTCAAGTTGCTGCGGGTTCGCCCGTCCGAATTGGCATAAACGGTGATCTGAGCGAGCGCCTCGGGGGTCCGGCCGAAAGCCTCGCACATGCGCTGGAGCGGCAGCGGCCAGTAGTTGTCGCAGTACATCAGGAGCGAGAGGGGATCGAGCTCGGAACGGGCCCGGCGCAGGCGGGCGCCGGTATCGTCCTCGACCGCGCCGATGGAGTAGTCGACCCGGAGCCCGAAACGACCTCCATCCCCGCAGTAATCGACAATCATGTCAGCCATGTAGCCAAGTAGAAGCAGGACCCGCTCTATCCCCTGCTCTCGCAGTTGTGCCAGGAGGTAAGCGAGGAAGGGGACACCGTCGATCGGCGCAAGCGGCTTCGGGCGTGTCTTCGTGATGTCACCAAGGCGGGTGCCGAGGCCGCCAGCAAGGATAACGGCCTGCTTGGGGCGCTGTGCGCTGGTCACGGCATGCCCTCTCTGCTTCGCCCTATACCGGCTGCTCGGCGGACATCGCCCGGTCGAGAGCCGCATGGATGAGTGCCAAGTGGCTGATCTCGACATACCCGTAACTGTCGGAGGGCACATAGAGATTGAAGTCGCCGAGGGTGCGTAACGGGTTGTCCGCGCCGAACCCACTCAGGGTCAGAATGGCCATGTTTCGTTCGCGGGCTGTCGCAACCGCGTTCAGGATGTTTCTGGATCTCCCGGAACTGCTGATCGCGACCAGGAGGTCACCGGCGAAGGCATGAATCGCGATCGGGGTCGAGAAGACTTCTTCGTAGCCAAGGTCGTTGCTGTAACAGGTCAGCGCCGGGGCGTCGTTGAACGCCATCGCTCTCAACCGGCCGTTCTTCGCGTAGTCTGCTGCCATGTGGCTCGCGATGGCCGCACTGCCACCATTGCCGATGAAAACGATCTTGCTTTGCCCGGCAGTGCGCCGGCGTGCCTCCGCGACGAACCAATCGATGACCGCGTCGACCTCGACTTCTGATCCATTGCGATCTGTCGCCCGGGCAGCCTGGCCGAGCTTGGCCAAGTCCGAGAAATAGGAGCCGATCAACCTGTCACTCACGTTCCAAGCCTCTTGAGCCTCGGGCGCTGGCCCTTGTCCGCCAACGCCCGGAGCGGCTCATAGCACAGCGGGAGGGGCTAGCCTAAGGCCTAGCAGGCTGTTGAAGAAGTTTCGGGTTCGGCTTTGAGTGTGGCCTCATCGC
>CAYNIS010000005.1:0-6707 GCA_964397055.1 uncultured Rhodospirillaceae bacterium
GAGCGGTCAAAACCGCCTTAAAACTCCGGAACAGACGCTTTCTTCAAAGTGTCCTATCGCGATGGAAGCGAGCGCCACGCTGGGGTGACCGGGCGCCGGGTGGCCGGCGCCTCGACCAGGAAGTGGAGGTTGTCTCGAGCCGGCAGCGTCTCCGGCGTCTGGACATCCCAGGCGAGGCCGAGCGCCTCCATGAGTTGGATGAAGCGGTAGCCGAGGTCGACCTGCCCCGGGAACAGGCCATGCCGGGAACAGGCCATGCCGGGCGGAGGCCGGGAAGGCGTGGTGGTTGTTGTGCCAGGCCTCCCCCATGGTCGGCAGGGCGAACAGCGGCACGTCGTAGCCCATCGCCCCCGCGCCCTCCAGCCGCCAGCTCTGCGGCCCGCGGGTGTGGGCGATCCACGCGATGAACCAGTGCATCGTGGCACAGGCGCAGGATTTCACGCAGACGCCCCAGATGACGAACGGCCAGCCGCCGAGGGCATAGAGCGCCGCCGCGAGCGGTAGTTGCTGGGCATAGCGCTGATCGGCCTAGAAGATGTCAATATAAGCGCCGATATCTCGAACTGAAGCCCCGGCAGCTGAGAACAGGCACCGGGGCTTCCAAAGCTGACTAGGCCGAGCGCTAGATCAGAATATATTCGAGGGAAATATCAGTTGTGTCTTCCAACGTCACCACATTTTTAAACGTATAGTTTGCCCCGGTTGGACTGATCCGAATCACCAGATCGTCGCCCTGATTTTCAAACCGAAGATAGTCAGCCAGAGTGGCCTCAGTCACCGCGCTTGAGGCGATCTGGCTAAAATCAAGTCGGTCGCCCTCTGCACCATTGAAATCGGTCAACGTGTCGATGTTTTTCAGAAAGGTGAAGACAAAGGTATCGGCGCCATCGCCGCCGGTGAGCGTGTCCAAGCCAATCCCCCCGATTAGTGTGTCGTCACCGACTCCACCAATCAGCGTGTCGTTGTTTTTTCCGCCCTTCAGTAAATCATCCCCAGCATCACCGTAGAGCACATCACGCTCCTTTCCGCCAGCCAGCGTATCGGCACCATCACCACCGTAGATGATGTCATCTTGCCGGCCGCCATAGACCACGTCATCCCCAGCATCGGCATAGATAATATCCTTGCCCCGCTCGGCATAGACCGTGTCGTCACCGGCACCTCCGTAGACGGTATCGTTGCCTTTTCCAGCTGAGATGAGATCATCGCCAGCCCCCAGCAGAACCAGATCCGCATTGTTGCCAAGGGTAAGAACATCATCCTGACCCGAACCGGCAATGGCACCGTCGGGAATGACCAGCGCCTCATCAGCATAGAGAAAGCGGCCCGCGCCAACTGAGTTCGGGCCTTCAACGATTTGCACCGTCACCGATCCATTCAGATTACTAATGGTGAACTCATAGTCATAATCGGCGCCACCCGGCTGTTTCGACAATGATCCTGACGTAATCTGTGATTGCAGCTGCTCGAAGCTGGCAATGCCAAAGGCACTCACATCGAAAACATCACTGCCAAGCTTGATGACCCGGTCTATGTTTTCCAGCCCTGGCTCAAGGACAATGACGTCCTTACCATTGGCACCATAAATCACATCTTCACCGTCACCACCGGCAAGCGTATCGGCAAATTTAGCGCCGGTCAGCGTGTCGTTCCCGCTACCACCGAATAAATAGCCGCCACCGTTCCCGGTCGAGAGCACGTCATCGCCTTCCCCACCGGCAAAGAATACTTTATTGTTCTTTCCCTTGACCGACATGGTGTCATTGCCAAGGCCACCCATGGCGAAGGTTTTGCCATTGGTCTCAAGGAAGTCATTGCCGCTGCCCAGATCGGCGAAGCCGACCCCTTGAATGCTTAGGTAATCATCCCCAGCACCGGTATAGATCGAGTCTTTTGTTTGGGCTCCGCCCAGCACCGTATCATCGCCAGTGCCACCGATCATGATGGTGTTCTTTGACGCGCCTCGGCCACTGGTGTTGATATCTAAAAGGTCATTGCCTGCACCACCGTCAAAGGTCGTGCCACCCCAGTAATTGTTGATAAAGGTATCATCGCCCGGGCCGCCCCAGGCATGGTTGAACCCCTCATCAGAAACAAAGACGTCATCGCCGTCGCCAAGTAACCAAAAGGCGGGTTTGTTGAGCGCTTTAGAGGCCTTTACATAATCATCACCAGCCCCTGCATCGACAACCGTGCTATCCCTCGCACCTTTGATACTATCATCGAAGGCGGAGCCTAAAATGGCAGCCGGCTTAAAGCCAGGAACACCAGTCGTGGCGGTGATATCAAACCCACCGCCAGGCAGATCATCTAGCATTTTGCTGCTGGTCCAGTCGTCAGCAGCCGGCGTGTAGGGATTGAGGAAGCGAACCGCCTCATTTTTACCGCTGGCCGCATTGGCCGCGGCAACGATGCCATTCAAGGCACCAAACAGGGCATCAAAGGTTGGAATGATGGTGTTTTCGTCGGGGTTGAAGTCTGAACTATCCACCGCGATCTCGGTCGGCGGCCCCTCACCATCGAAGATATAGAAGGCCTCGACAGCTCGAATGATGCCCTGAGTTACAATACCGAACTCGGCCTTGATGCCGCCATCAACAATGGCTGTGATCTCACTCGCTGCCAATCGACCGTCGTCATTCTCATCAAAAATTACCGCTTGGTAAGGGTTATCTAAAAACGCATTCCACGCTGAAATACTTACTCCAGACATTTTTGACGCCCTCCAGCTACAAAAAAGCCTCACACGTCCTGCTTCCTGTAACCGTAAGATAACTCAGATCATTCATGCAACAATATTATTGGAAAAATTTTTTTGAGCTCTTCTATATTAGAAAACTTACTTAATACCAATTTTAAATAAATAAATATCTACTTTGTCTTACCGTTTGCCGTCTGAGCAAAATTTCGGGCTAACCGCTGGACCGTAGAGGAGGCCGCGAAATCCCGTTCATGAAGGGCTATACCGTGTTCTGGCCCGGCAGCGATGTTTTTCAGCGCAGCGGACGGACCTGTCCTGCCGCTTTCGTTCAGTTTGGGCGAGGATCGCGGTCATGCGCATAGCGGTGGCGCTCGCAATCGGCGGATGGCAGCGAGGATAGCGCGCAGCATCGGGCCGGTGACGGCGGAGGAGCGGGAGGCGTCGATGATGTGCCTCAACCACTCTTGCGATCCCAATGTCGGGATCGCCGGCCAGATCGTCTATCGCGCGCGCCGGGCAATCGCGGCCGGGCAATCGCGGCCGGGGAAGAGCTGACCTTCGACTATGCGACCGGCGACGATGACGACTGGCGACGATGACGACTGGCGGATGACCTGCCAGTGCGGGGCCGCCGACTGCCGGGGCGTGATCACCGGCCAGGACTGGCGCCTGCCCGCAGTCCAGGCCAGGCACGCCGGCTGGTTCGCGGAATACCTGGCCCGGCGCTTTTCCTAGAAACGGTCGTTTTTCGGACAGTGCTCGGAGCTGCGCCTTGCCCCTCGCGTGCCCGTCTCTTTCCGTCCTAAAACCCTGTCTCGAAATTGTGGTGTCGGGAAACGACGCCGAAGAGGGGTTTCAGGACATGAGGATCGGCTATGCCCGGGTGTCGACGGCGGACCAGACCCTGGAGGCCCAGCGCGACCAGCTGGCGGCGGCCGGCTGCGGGCGGGTGTTCGCCGATATCGCCTCCGGTGCCGATGCCGGCCGGGCGGAGCTTGCCGCGGCCCTCGACTACGCGCGCGCCGGCGACAGCCTGGTGGTGGTCCGGCTGGACCGGCTGGCGCGCTCGCTGAAGCAGCTGGTGGCGACGGTCGAGGACCTCGCCGCCCGCGACGTCGGCCTCATCTCCCTGACCGAGGCGATCGACACCACCACCCCGGGCGGGCGCCTGGTCCTGCATGTCTTCGCGGCCCTGGGCGAGTTCGAGCGCGACCTGATCCGCGAGCGCACCCGTGCCGGGCTTGCCGCCGCCCGTGCGCGCGGCCGCGTCGGGGGCCGCCCGCCGGCGCTGTCGCCCGACGATCTGGCGGCCGCCCGGGCCCTCCTCGCGGAGCGGCGGTTCACCGCGCGGGAGGTCGCCCGGCGCCTGGGCGTTGCGCCCTCCACGCTCTATCGGCATCTTGCTGAAGATAAAGACGATACAAATCGTACATAGGGTATGCGGCAGGGCTGCCGGTCAGCCGCTAAAACCTTACCCTGGTTGCGGTTTCAGGCAGGATGACGTAAACTAATTCCATTCAAAAATTAGGGACGACGGCGCGTGACAGCGCGGGGTCGCGATACCGGTCCGGCCGTTTGAAAGAACGCGCGGCGACCCGAACTCGCGTCCGCCGCGGCGGTCGGCGTTGGTTGGTCGTCCGGTCCGTCGCGCGGTTTTTAAAAAGAGGCCTTCTGGTGCCGTTCCCCGACGTGTCACCCCGGCAAGGCCACCAACCTCGAGGTCCGATTGTCATGGCCCAGCCCAAGCCGCACCGCACGCCGCGCATTGCCGACGGATTCGCCCTCCACGCGGTGCTCGAGAGTGCCAAGCAGGCCGCCTTCCTGGACCTGCACGGCCAGGAACTGCTGGACGGCCTCACCCGAACCCAGAGCGTGTTCACCCGCGACGACATGATCAACGCGATTTCCAGCGGGCCCTATCCGGGCATGGACATCGCCCAGGCGGCGAAGCTCACCGACCGCCTCCTCGCCGACCAGGACCGGGTCCTGGCCTCCGCCCCGGGGCCGGACAACAGCGTCGTCTACACCACGCCGGAGATGCTGAAGGTCGAGCAGGACATGGTGGCGCTGGCCCGCAAGATGGCGGGCGACGGCAAGCCGATGATCGACGAGAGCCAGAAGGCGAGCGAGGTCACCCGGTTCCTCGACGGCACCAAGGGCTTCTTCCTCGGCGTCCGCCCGGACAAGTTCGAGAACCCGGACATGGAGCGGGCGCTGGGCGAGGAGATCGTCGAGCGCCAGGAGCAGGTGATGAACCAGCTCCTCGACGAGGGCAGCTTCAAGCTCCTGGTCGGCGCCCCCGGTTCCGGCAAGACCTTCTTCATGAAGCAGTTCGCCGACATCGCCGCCAAGGGCGAGATCGGCATGACCGAGGACGGCAAGCCCAACGTCATCGCGGTCGCGATCTCCGACAAGATCAAGACCGACCTCGCTAACGACCTCGGCGCGCCCGGCTTCACCCTCGGCGAGCTGAAGGCGCATGCACCCGCCCAGCCCGGTGGCATGATGGTGGTCGACGAAATCGGCCTCCTGTCGACCCGCCAGCTCCACGACCTCCTGCAGTACGCCGACGAGAACCAGATGACCGTCGTCGGCCTCGGCGATCCGGAACAGATCACCCCGGAAGGGGCGGGCAATCCGCTGCCGCAGCTGATGCAGGAGATCGGGGCGGCCCAGCTGACCCATATCCTGCGCCAGAAGAGCTGGGGCGACCGCCAGGCCGGGACCGCGATCCGCGAGAAGAATTCGGAAGCGGGCCTCACCCATTACGAGAACCAGGGCGCCTTCAATTACGGCCAGAACGCCGGCGAGGTCATCGACTGGGGGGCCAGGCAGGCGGCCGAGGCGATCCTCAACGGCGAGGACCGGCCGATCGTCCTGACCCCGGACCGTGACGAGGCGGATGCGGTCAACGCCCGCGTGCGCGAGGTCCTGAAGGAGAACGGCCAGCTCCCCGACGGCCAGGCGATCGAGACCGCCGACGGCCAGACCCGCGAATTCGCCACCGGCGAGCCGGTGATCCTCAACGAGACCATCAAGCACCGCGGCTTGTCGGTACCGAAGGGCTCGACCGCCACGGTCTCCGGCGTTGACGAGAACGGCATCAAGCTGAAGATCGACGGCATGACCGTGAAGGTCGACGGCAAGAAGGAACCGGTCGAGATCACCATCCCGGCCGACGACATGCCCGATCTCGAGCATGCCTATGCGCTCGACCTGCGCCGCGCCCAGGGGGTGAGCAACGACAACGTCGCCTTCCTGGTGACCCGCGAGCTCGACCCCGGCGAGGGGCTGGTCGGCCTGACCCGGCACAAGGAAGGCCTCACCGTCGGCATGGCGAGCGATGTCTATCCGGACATCCAGTCCCTCGCCAACGACCTCGACAAGCCGAACGCCAAGCCGGCCGCCCTCGACTACTACTGGCCGAACGCGCCGAAGGCGACGGCCCCCGCCGAAGCTGCCGCCGAAGCTGCCGTCGTGCTGCCGAGCAACGAGGCGACCGAGTCGCTGGCCGCCGAGGACCCGGTGCGACTGAGCGTCGGCGACATGAAGTTCGTCGGCGGGGCGCCCCCGGGCAGCGGCAAGAGCAGGCTTCCCGAGAGCAAGTTCAAGGTGTAGGGCTGAACTGGCTACCCCAACTGCCGCCAGACAAGAGGATGCGCCCGGCGATCATGCGCTGGTCCGACCACATGGCGATCGCCGCCGCCCTGGAGGCGGCCCATCCCGACGTCAACCGGCTCGCCCTCGACCGCGCCGGGCTCGCCCGCCTGGTGGTCGCCCTCGACGGCTTCGACGATGTGCCCGATGCCGCCGGCGATGACCAGCTGGACGCGATCATGGCCGCCTGGATCGGCCGCGATGCCGATGACGGCGAGGCCGCCTTCGATCCCCACGCGTGAGCGATCCCCTTTGGTCTTGATTGTTTCTCGGGGGATCCCCCTTCGGACTTGAATATTTTCCGGGGGATCCCCCGGACCCCCGGCGCGACCTGGTTGCCCGCCGAACG